>CAZUOO010000006.1:0-33192 GCA_964621555.1 uncultured Candidatus Saccharibacteria bacterium
TCTATTGATATGAAGGCATACTATGATAGAAGAAACAAGAAACATTCTACTTTAAAGTATCCTTTAAATAATATACAAGACTCTAATTTCTGGCATTATACTTTACAATTATCTACCTATGCGTGGATGATTCAGAAAATAAGCCCAGAATTTAATATAAAACTTTTGATGTTAATACATCACGATCATGAAGGTAACGTAAATACCTACGAATGTGAGTATAGAAAAAGTGATGTAGAAAGAATGTTAGCCTTTTATAAAAAGGAATTAGAACATGAAGAATTTAAAAAATCATTAGAAAAAATGAAATTTTAATGGAAGTAGATCAAATAGTAAGAGGCTTTATAAATCAAGCCATGAATAAGGAAGTTGATTTACATGAATCCAGGATAAAAATCTGTAGAGAATGTAAATTATATAAACCAGATGGAATGTTTGGAGAACAATGTAATTCTAAATTATATTTGAATCCAAAGACTAATGAAACATCAACCGTTCCAAAACCCGGTTATAAAAATGGTTGTGGATGTAGTTTGAAAGCTAAGACAAGGGTTAAACAATCAGCTTGTCCCGTAAATAAATGATAATAACTTAAAAATGTAAATGATTATGCCAAAAACAGTAAATGAATCAGCAGGTAAGTTCTATATGAGCAAAAACCAAAAATTATTCGTACCAGAAAATCCTTTCTTGAGTGACGTTCAAAGAATGAAAGAAGAACAGGAAGTAGAAGAAATGAATAAGAAACTTATTGAATTAGATAAGATTAAACAAGAAGAGATAAACAAAAAACTTGAAACTTTAGAGATTGTCCCAATGGGAAACAAAGTAATTATAATGCCTTACCCACAGAATCCTTATAGGAAAATTATAGAAGGTAGTATTATAGTAGATTACCAAGGAGAGTTTAGAAATCCAGATACTGGAGAATGGGACAAACAAAAAGAGTTAATTTCTTGTGGAAAGATTATCGAAGTAGGACCGGAATGTAAATATACCCAACCTGGTGACGACGTGTATTATGATTCTAGAACAGTATATCCAGTGCCTTTTATGCATATGGGACATCAACTGACTAGTGAACCACAAATATTGTGTGTAATAAATGAAAAATTAAAAGAAAGATTTAAAATGTAATTATGATGGAGTTAGATAAACAATTTTTCTTGCCTGGTGATGTTGTAACAATCAGGCAAGATATACCAAATAAACCTACTATGTTAGTAGTAAAAAAAGTTACTAGATCTATTAAAATAGACAATGTAAAAAATGATTATTTCCAAGGAATACTATGTAGATGGTTTACCACGGAAGGTACGTTACAAGAATCAATTTTCAATACTAAAGATTTAATAAAATTAACCTAATATTTGTAAAATTTAAGTTTTACTAAAATGACAAAAGAAGAAAAAAATGAATTAATCCCTCTATTCGGATTGCTTTACTACGCAGTTAGTAATTCTAAAGAAATTGATGAGTCAACTACTCAAGAGTTTATAACCAAGATAGAATCAGATAAAGGGCTACAGCAGGAAATAGCTACTGCAGCAACAGATGATTCAGGTAAATATGCAGAACTTTGGGAAAAAGCCAAAGAATTACATTCAGGAAATAAACCTGGAGAAAGTGTTATGTCAGCTGCAAAAGGAGCCAAACTTAATAAATTAAAGAAACTTCAAGCTATGAAAAAAGGTGGTAAGAAGTGCAAGTGTGGTTGTGAAATGACTAGCATTAAAGAAAAGGGTGGTAAAATGACCAGTCAATGTGCTTGTAATTGTGGCGGTGGAAAAGTCAAAATGAAAGCAAAAGGAGGAGTTTTAGAGGAAACTGATCTTTCTAATCTTAGAAAAGTTGGGGTTATTGATCCTGCTGTTAGCAACAAGTGGGAAAGAAAATTAAATTCAAGAAAGTTAGGTAAATTTAAAAAATAAATATGAAGTTCTTTTTATATGACGGTGTAAGTGAAAATGTAGTATTAAATGATGAGAGTATAATATTAATAAGAGAATTTAGAGAATTATTAGAAACAAATAGAAATAAATGTAAAGAAGATAAGACAGGCCTTAAGAAACTTAGGGCCTTTAAAGAATTCAAATACATTTATTTATATTTTGATTGAAATAGTCCATATTTTCAATACCTAGAACAGGATAAACATGGGGAAGCATTAAATGATTCTGGATTAACTCCAGAAGAATTTGAAGATGAAACCTTTAAAGCTGCTTGTAGGAAATACGATGTAATGCAAAATTCTTCTAAGATAGGTAACTTATTAAAAGCGTCTTACAATACGATTGATAAGATTACCCATTATCTTAATACTATAGATTTAAATGAAAGAGATGAGGCTACAGGAAAGCCTATATATAAAACAAAAGACGTAATTGCTGAAATGGCTAGCGCATCTAAATTGATAGATGCTATTAAAGTACTAGAAAATTCTTTTAGGAAAGAGATTGAACCAGAAGGAGCATTACGTGGAGATACAGAAGCAGGATTATTCGATTAATATGAAGTGAGATTTTAAAATAGGTGATGAAATAGAATATTTCGACCCTTCCAAGAGTTATGAACATACCGGTTACCGTCCCATAGATAGGGATCAAGGATTAGATTTTAATCCAGATTGGTTTAGAGAAGATGCTATAAAAAAATTATCTACTGGAAAATACAGTGGTTTAGTTATAGGTTCTAAATCTCATAGAGATTTTTGAAAAGAAAGACTAAAAAGATGTACCGATGGGTATTCATCTAATGGATATAGAATAACTGGAGATAATTATTTCTGGTTAAATTTCTATAGACTAAAAACTAGTATGGAAGGAGCTAAGGCTTCTGCAGGTAGACAATTATCTTTTCCTACCTTTTTAGCATTTCAGTATGAATATTTTCATTATGTAGAATTATGTGAAATATTAAGTAAGGATGTAGGATTATTAAAGGCTCGTGCATTAGGATACTCAGAAATGGGAGCTTCTATGTGTGCAAGACCTTTTATAACTACTCCCAATTATAGAGTAATGGCTTCTGCTTTCTCAGAACGACATTTAAAACCATTATTAACTAAAATATGATCTCAATTAGATTGGTGTGCTGAAGAAACCGAAACTGCTTTTAAAAGAGTAAGAATGGTTATCAATACTAATATGTATAAGAGAGCTTCTAAGAAAAAGAAAGATGGTACAGAAGTAGGACATATGGCTGAAATAGAAGGAGTAATTGCTGACTCTGCTGAAAAGATCAGGGGAGACAGGGTAGAAAGATTACTGTTTGAAGAGGCTGGTTCTGATAAAGTGCTTAAGAAAAAATATTTACAGGGAGAAGCTCTTATTACTGTATTAGGAGGAGAAAGAGTAGGAACTAGAATAGTATGAGGTACAGGTGGTGATGAAGGTCCACAAATAGAAGGTATTAAAGATATTGTATTAAATCCAGATGCTTATAATATATTAAAGTATAGACATAATCATACTAGAAGTGGAGAATACATAGAAACAGCAATGTTTATACCTGCATATAGAATGGTAAAACATTTGTTAGATAGTAGAGGATGATGTGATCCTAATCTAGCAAAAGAGTGATATCAAAGAGAAAGAATTAAAAAAGCAGAAGATCCTAAGGCTCTTCTAATTTATACAGCAGAATATTGTTTTACAATAGAAGAAGCACTAATTCAAGGTGGAGATAATATATTTCCAAGAGAAGAATTAGCAGAACAAAAATCAGCAATTGAAATTTATAAAACTACTCCAACTCCCCAAGTAGGATGGCTAACTTGGTCATTAGATGAAAAGGATGAAAAAACTGGAGTAAAATGAAGAAAAGATCCTGCAGGGAAAGTTTTAATATTAGAACATCCTATAAAAACAGAAGAAGGATCAGAATACAATAATTTATATGTGGCAGGAATAGACTCCATTGACGTAGGAGGAAAGGATTCAGCTACTGATGATAAAAAGAAAGTATCTGACTTTTGTATAGTTATAAAGAAAAGAGTATTTGGACAATCTAATCCCATGTACGTAGCTATATATAAAGACAGACCTAGAGACCCAAGAGATGCTTATGAGATGGCTGCAAAGCTACTTATGTATTATAATTGTAAAGCAGTTTTAGAATCTACTAGAACAGCTATATTAACCCACTTTAGAAATCAGAAATATTTAGGTTTATTAATGAAGAGACCTAGAGCAACTATGCCTGATATAACAAAGGGAAATTCTAATATGTATGGAACTCCAGCTACTACGAAGGTTATAGATCATTATATAGAATTAATCTATGACTTTATAATTGATTATTATTTTACAATAGGATTTATTGAGGTAATAGATCAACTATTAAATTACTCTGATGCACATAAGAAAAAGTTTGACATTGTTGCAGCTATGGGAATGTGTGAATTGGGAGATGAAGAATTATCTTTTAGAAAACCAGAACCTAAAGACTATATAAATGATACATTTCAGGATATAGGATGGTTTACTGATTCTAGAGGATATAAACATTATGGAGTTATACCTAAAACAGAAGAACAAAGAAATGAGAGAACCAGAATTAGAACAGAAGATTCATGATTACATAAAGAGTTGGTATAATGCTGAATATATAGGCAAACTAACTGTTGAAAAAAATGATGGAATATATAAATTTTCTATAGCTATACCTAGTTATATGACTTTAACTTCTATTGCAGGAGACTTTAATTCAGATGAAGAGTTCTTAGATTTTATATATGAAGAACTTAGAAAAAGAAATTACATGAGAGTAGATTATTATAAAGTAATAAGAACAGAAAATCCTAGAGAAGAAAAATAAAATGAGTAAGGAGAGAAGTAAAAAAGAACAAGAAATAATTGATTGTATTGATAAACACATCAATGAACTTGTTTATGAAAAAACTCAGATAATAAAAGCCTATAGATATTATCATGGACAAAGAGATCCAGAACAGTTTAGGCATTTGGAAGAAAATTATGGCATAGGTACTCCTACTGCGGTAGAATTTATACCTCTTACTAGAAAACATATAGATGTTTTAATAGGAGAATATTTATCTACGCCAGTAAGTCCCAAAATATCTTGTAAGGATTCTGACACACTTAGTAATATATATAGAGAAAAGCAACTTACAATAGCTAAAGCAGTATCTGCAAAATTAAACGAACATTTACAGAATACTCTATATGCAGCTATTAAAGGAGAACAAGGAGCAACCGATGAATATGTTAAAAAGGAAATAGAGAATCTAAAAGTTAGTTTAGAAAATAATTTTATTTCTGAATATGAAATAGCAGGACAGAATATAGTAGATTATATGATGCAAGCTAGAAATATTGATTTTGCTAATAAAAGAAAAATTTTATTAACTGACTTACTTATTTCTGGTACTTGTTATTATATGGTATCTAAAAGTCCTGGAGGAACTAATGCTTCTTTCAGAATATTAAATCCAATTAATTCTTTTATTGATAGAAATCCAGAATCTCCTTATTTAAATGAATCTACTAGAGGTGTTGTTAGGGAATATATGACTAAACAACAAATCCTTTCTGCACATGGTGATAAGCTTACTAATGCTGACTTAGATACTTTAGATGATTTAGACGATTTAGGATATGATGATACAAGTACTACATATCTTAGAAGTTATGATTCTGTGATAGGAGAAGTTACATCAGATGGTATTTTAGGAGGCTTTGAAGTAACTCCTCTTTCTCCATTTGAAAGAAATTCTTCTAAGCATTATAGAATGTACCCTGTTTACTACGTAGAGTGGTTAAAAGCAGAAAAAGAAAACGGAGAGTATATTACAAATAGATATGAAGGAGTAAGAATTGGTAGTAGTATTTATATACCTACTGGTAAATCTGAACATGTTATAAGAAGCTCTGATGATCCTAAAAAATGTACTTTAACCATAAATGGAATATTTTATGCAGACAGGAACGGAGATCCATTATCTTTAATGTTAAGTACAGCTAATTTACAAGATAAATATGACTGTTTACATTTTTATAGAGATAATGTAATTGCAGAATCAGGAGCAGTAGGAGACTGAGTAGACGTAGCTCACTTACCTAAATTTTTAGGAAAGGATGTTACTGAAAGACTTATGAAGTGGAAAGCTTATAAAAAGAGTGGACTAGCTTTATATGATAGTTCTCAGGAAGGACAAATGTTAAATACTTCTTTTAATGGGTATGACGATACAATTAAATTACATACTATTCAAGCTATTGATTTAGCTATACAGAGAGTAGAAGAAACTTGTTCTGGTATTACAGGAGTATTTAGAGAAAGATTAGGGGGTATAGAACAAAAAGATGCTGTTACAAACGTACAAGTAGGAGTAAGAAATTCTTCTCACGTTACTAAACAGTATTACCAACTAATGGATTTAATGACTAGAGAAGTATTAATTGATTTATTAAATATTGCTAAGATAGTTTATAAAAATGGATTAACTGGAACTTTAGTACTTGGCGAAAGGCTTAATAAAATATTTACAGCACTTCCTGAACATTTTACTTTTACTGATCACGATATACATATTGGAGATAGTTCTGAAATTATGAAGGAACAAGAAACTATTAAACAGCTTACTTTTGAATTTGCAAAAGGTGGATTGATGGATGCTGATATAGTACTAGAGGCTGCTTCTGCTAAGAGCCTCACAAGATTGAAAATTGATGTTGGAAATGCAGTAGCTAAGAAAGCTGCAGAGAATGGACAACTTGGACAATTAAGTCAACAGGTTGAACAATTAAATCAGCAATTAAAAGAAACTACTTCAGAAGCACAGAAACTACAACAACAGGTTCAAGCTCTTAATCAAGAAAAAATGAACTTAGAGAAAGAAAAAGCCCAATTTGAGAAAGAACTTGGGTGGTATAAAGCTAAATCTGATGATAGTTATAAGCAATCTAATTTAGAACTACAGAAGAAAAGAGTTGAGTTGGAAGCAATTCAATTATTAGACAACAATAAACGAAACGACGAAATAAAGGATAATTAATGGAACTAATTCAAAATCAAAACATTTTAGTTATAACAGACACAGCAGTAGCTGATCGCTCAAATGTATATATAATACAAAGAATATCTCCTACTTCTGATGTTCCTGAAAATATTACTTATCTAATATCAGAGGATGGAGGAACTGTAGCAATAACATTAGATGGATATTATAATGTTCATAAACTTCAAATTACTACTATTGCTGGTGCAGGTTATTATATTACAGGAGATCAATTATATGGACCTGGAGATGTATTAGTCACTGGAACAAATATATATTCATTATTAGATATAGAAGATTTTCTAGCAGTTGGGATCACCTATAGTGTAGAAAATTATTTTACTTATTATAATATAGAAACTTTTTATATAGATTTGCTTAAAAATAAGTTTTTAAGAAATATATGTTGCTGTAATCCTCCTAATGATAGAGTTACAATAGATGCTTTAACCATGGGTATAGATGTAATAAAATATTTATTAGAGTATCTAAATTATAATGAAGCTGCGAGAATAGTAGATATGCTTGCAGTTTGTACAGGAGTAGTAAATACAAATTGTGGTTGTAATGGATAGTTTAAAAGAAAAAGTTGTTAACTGCTATAAACAGTATTTAACAAACTTAATATACGGAATACATGATAGAGATTACAAGTTGTTGTATGCAGCTATACTTCTTCTTAGAAATAATATAAATGATCCTAAATATATACAATTCTTAAATAGTAATTTAACCTGTCGTATAACTATAAAATTAGAATAATAGTTAAAAAATTGTATATAGAACACAAGTAATATGATAATATTATAAAAAACAATTGTTAAAGCTACCTTTGATTATTCTTAGGTGGCTTTCTTTTTTATTTTTTGAAATGAACTTATTTTTATATAATTATTATAATAAAATTGACTATTTTTGTAAAAATAGTAATTAATTTATTAATTAATGTTAGTGATATATGATAAACAATTTATGTAAGATGGCTATCGAAAATGGAGGAAAATTAGTCCCTCTAATCGTTCCTTATGAGATAAGTAAAGGAACAGGTCAAATGAATCCTAGTATTCTGTTTGATAATAATAAGATAATTGTGAATGTTAGAAATGTTGGATATGTATTAATACATTCCGAAAATGAGCAAAGATTTCCAAGTAGATGGGGACCACTATTGTACACTCATCCAGAAAATGATTTAACACTTAGGACTACTAATGTGTATATGGAATTAGATGAAAATTATTTACCTACTAGAATAAATGCAGTAGACACATCTATTTTAGATGTTCCACCAAAGTGGGAATTTATAGGACTAGAAGATATAAGACTAGTAAGATGGGAGGATAAACTTTACATGTGTGGAGTTAGAAGAGATACTACACCAAATGGAGTAGGAAGAATGGAATTATCTGAAATTTTCGTTGATGAGGATTCAGTTGCTGAAATTAGCAGAATGAGAATAGAAGTTCCAAATAAAGAATCATACTGTGAAAAGAATTGGATGCCAATATTGGATATGCCTTTTCATTATATTAAATGAAGCAATCCAATAGAGATAGTAAAAGTTAATTTTGAAACAAAGACAGCAGAAACAGTATTTACTGGTACAACTGTAATACCAAACATAAGAGATTTCAGAGGAGGTTCTCAAGTTCTTCCATATGGAGAGAATAGAATAGCTCTTGTACATGAAGTAGAATTATTTAATAATGAAGTTGGGCAGAAAGATGCTTACTACTATCATAGACTTTTAGTCTGGGACAAAGATTGGAATCTTGTTAAAGCTTCTGATTCTTTTAGGTTTCTAGATGAGAGAATAGGATTTTCTTGCGGAATGTTAATTAAAGATGATAAAGTTATGATTCCATTTGGAGATCAAGACAATGTAGCTTATATATTAGAAATGTCATTAGAGTTTATGGGAGGGTTGTTAAATGGATAAACTATTATTAAAATACGTTCAAAGTCCTAAAGATCCTTATTTAAACTTTGAATTAGCAATATATTATAAAAATTTAAAACATTATGCTGGAGCATGTACTTATTTTTTAAGAGCAGCAGAATGGGGAGACTTACAACAAGATAAAGGAATAATATATGAATCACTTATACAAATTTCTGTTTGTTTTAAAGAACTAGGAAATAGGAAATTTTCAGAAGAAGGATGGTTGTTACATGCTGTATCATTATCTCCAGATAGACCAGAAGCATTATGGTTGTTATCTAATGTTTATAAAGAACAAGGGAAGTGGCAAGAAGCAAATATGATCTCTTCTTTTGGATTGGTTAATGCTAAAAATGCTCTTCCAATGATTATAGATATAGGGTATAGAGGAGATTATGTATTAGGATATAATCAAGTACAATCTGCTTGGTATAGTTCTAAATTAAAGGAAGCAAGGAAATTATTATATACTTTGCCTGAAAGATTTGATTTAGATGAAGAATATTTAGAATTAATTCAAAGAGATATTAATAGTGTAGGAGATGGAGCTCCTCATGGACTTCATGTTTATAGCAGAGATAAATATAATTCTATCAGATTTAAATTCAAAGATTTACATAATATAGAAACAAATTATGCTCAAGCATATCAAGATTTATTTGTATTATCAGCATTAGATGGAAAAAGAGATGGATTTTATTTAGAAATTGGTTCTTCTTTCCCTAAACTGCATAATAATACTTATTTACTTGAAACTGACTTTAATTGGAGAGGAATATCAATAGATAATGCAGAAAATACAGTAGAAGAATTTAAGAAAGAAAGAAGAAATCCAGTATTTTGTAAAGATGCTACTATAGTAAATTATAATAAACTTTTAAAAGATAATAATGCTCCGGAAATCATAGACTACTTACAAATAGATTGTGAACCTGCATATACCTCTTATAAAGTATTAACTTCTATACCTTTTGATAAATACAAATTTAGAACAATAACATTTGAACATGATTATGCAGCAGATGTATATAAAAAAGTTAAAGATTTATCTAGAAGATATTTAACAAGTTTAGGATATTTATTAATAGTTGATAGTATTTCTGTTATAGAAGGACATGAATTTGAAGATTGGTGGATTCATCCTGACTTGATAAATAATACCATTGTAGATAAATTATATTCTGTTACTGGAAAAGGGAAAGTAGTAAGCGATTACATGTTCCCAGGTAAAAAGGATATAACTTCTTTATATTCTAATTTTAATTGGAATCCATTAAAAGAAAATGATATAAGAAATATAGTCTCTGAAGTAGTATACGAGGGAGTATATGATTATTGGAGAGGTTTTCAAAAAGGAGATATAGTAGTTGATATTGGAGCAAGTGTTGGACCAGTATCTAAACTGGCTTTATCTGAAGGAGCAGCAAAAGTGTTTTGTGTAGAACCCTCTAATAGTTTATGTGATAGCATAAAAGAAAACTTAAAAGAATACGATAATTACACTATTATTAACAAAGCTATAACAAATGATCCTTCGGAAGTATTTATATTTAAAGAAGAACCATTTGAAATTACTACATTTAAAGAACTTATAGAACAAAATAATATTTCTAAAATAGACTATTTGAAAATAGATTGTGAAGGAGGAGAATATGACATATTTACAGAAGAAAATATAGACTTTCTACTAAATAATGTAGAGTTTATAGCTGCTGAATTTCATTTAAGAAATTTTGTTAAAGGTAATAATAGAGAGAAATTTAAATATTTTCAAGAAAACATATTAACTAAATTTCCTAACTATCAAATAAAGTCTTGTTCACATCAAAAAATAAAACCCGGACAATCTATAGATTTATCTAATTATATGGAAGACAAAGAATTTGTAGATACATATGATTGTGAAATTATGATCTATATTTGGAATAATACTAATAAATAATACCTTAGAAAACTTATCTATAATTAGTTTTATTAGTATAAATTAAACTTTTATTAACAATTACAAAAATTACATAAATTTTAATTAACTTTGCATGATTAATTGAAAACTTTTAAACTAATAACTAATTTTAAAACATGGCTCTAAGGAAATGATCACAAGTGGAGGAACTATTTGTCCCCACTTCAACGACTAGAATATGCATTATTGATGGAGCAGATCCTACTAACTATGTGATTCGCGTACTTGATTTGTTCGCGGGACTTGGAGGAGGGACTACTCTAACTAAAGAGCAAATAGAGGCTATATTAATTGGTAATATAGAATCTCACACCCATAATCAGTACCTCACAGCCATTACGAAAGCAATGGTTGAGGCGGTACTGACTGGTACTATTATTAGCCATACTCATCCTGTTGAATCTATTATAGGGGCTGTATCTTTGACCCAATTTAATAATCACATAAATGATGGAACTCATTTAACGCAGGAACAGATTGATATTTTAAATCTCCTTATGGCAGGAGACTTAACATTAACTCAAGAACAAATTGATATACTTAATTTATTGAGTATAAATCAAGATGGGGATTTAGTAATTTCTACAAATTTAGTTGTAGGAGGAAACGTTACAGCGTATAATGTAGGAGGCGGAGGTCCTATTAATTATCAGATGCTTCTTGATTGAGCATCTTATAATCCAGGAATGACTAATTGAGTTGTTTCTGCCCCTCTTATCTATGGGTTATATACTGACATACAAAATATTTGAATTGAATTAGCTACAAAAGTACCAAATACAAGACAAATATTACCTGGAATAGGTATATCAGGAGGAGGACCACTAAGTTCAGATGTTACAATCTCTTTGGATATACCAGGACTGGAAATACTTCCTATCTCAGATGGGGATTATATTCCTTTTTATGCTCCAGGAATTGGGCAGTATAGAAGTCCTATAAGTGAACTTTTAGAACTTTTTTCTACTAATTGAAATTTTCAGTCACAAGACATTGCAGGAAGCCAAATAGGCATACAAACAATAGGACATCAAGGTACAGCTACTCTAAAAGAAGGAGAAAATATAATTCTTACTCAATCCGGAGGAGTTATAACAATAGCTGCTCAAGCCATTTCTGCAGCACAAGGAATTCAAGGTACTGCAGGATATATTGGAGAAGATGGATCTCAAGGAATTCAAGGCCTACAAGGACTAGATGGAGCATATGCTGGACAAGGAGTACAAGGTTCACAAGGTATTCAAGGTTTACTAGGATATCAAGGAATTCAAGGACTAGATGGAGCATATGCTGCACAAGGTATTCAGGGAGGCCAAGGTACTCAGGGAATCCAAGGAATTCAAGGTCCGCAGGGACCACAAGGATTAGACGGAGCTTATGCCGGTCAGGGAATTCAAGGTACAATAGGATTTCAAGGAATCCAAGGTATTCAAGGTTTACAGGGATTAGATGGAGCATATGCCGGTCAAGGTATACAGGGAAGTCAAGGAGTGCAAGGAATACAAGGTCCTCAAGGTCCTCAAGGATTAGATGGAGCATATGCTGGACAAGGAATTCAGGGTACAACAGGTTTCCAAGGAATACAAGGTATACAAGGTCCACAATGTGCGCAAGGAGCACAAGGAATGATAGGATATCAAGGAGCTCAGGGTATACAAGGAATACAAGGTCCGCAGGGAGCAATAGGCTTACAAGGTAATCAAGGTATTCAAGGTAATCAAGGATCACAGGGTTTTCAAGGGATACAAGGATTACAAGGAGTTCAGGGACTTCAAGGAAGACAAGGAATCCAGGGAATCCAGGGATTACAAGGAATTCAGGGATTACAAGGATTACAAGGAGTTCAGGGAAGACAAGGAATCCAGGGTATTCAAGGAATTCAAGGATTGTTAGGATTACAAGGTAGTCAGGGATTACAAGGTAGCCAAGGGCTACAAGGTATTCAAGGAATTACTCCAAACCAAGATTGTGAATCAGTAAATATAAATATTTGTTCTGCGGTTCCAGATAGTTTCTTATCTACCTCTTTTTCTCCAAACCTTCCTATATTATCGGGAGAGACAGTAAAAATTGTAAGTTCTATAAATCCTCAATATTTTATTAAAGGAACTGTATCTACTTATAATAGTATAAGTGGTAATATTACCATTACAGTTTTAGATGGAAATTACCCTCCTGAATGTGAGGTAGTGCTTACAGAACAAAAAGATATGATGTTTGTTGTTGATAATTCTGGAAGTATAACTCTAGATGAGATGAATCAACAAAAAGCATTTTTAAATGCCCTTGTAGATAATTTAGAGGCTAATATAACTTCTGGAGATGTACAAATAGGTATATCTTTATTTGGTACTCTTGGATCTCTTGTTATTGGATTAACTAGTGATGTAGTAGCAATAAGAGCTGCTATAACTTCCCTTACTAACGGAGGAGGAAGCACTAACTTAATAGAGGGTGTGTGTTATGCTAATAATGAACTATTAACAAATGGCAGAGTAGGAGTAGATAAGCAACTAGTATTGCTTACAGACGGTGTACAAAATACCACTGATAATACTTGTTCTGGCGGATTAACAAGTTCTGCAGCTTTTAGGACTTATGTAAAAAATATAAAAGATGCCGGAACTAAAGTTAGTTTAGTAGTATATGGAGTTCTGGATGAAAGAAAAACAGTAATAGATTACTATGTAACTGGGAATTATATAAACAATCCTGTACCTTCTAATGGTATATATTTTGAAGCTAGTTTTGATGAACTAGATAAATTAGTTCAGGCAGTAACATTAGAAATATATGGTAATGAAGTAATTTATTCTGATTGGTGTTTGCTTTATGGTTACGGAGATGTTGGGGTATCAGGAACACAAGGAATCCAGGGGATACAAGGAATTAGTATCCAAGGAACAATAGGATCACAAGGAATTCAAGGAATTCAAGGTTTTAGAGGAAATGATGGAACTTCTGTAGTAATACAAGGATCTGTACCGACATCACCAGATTTAGGAGGTATTGTTAACCCAGCCATAGGAGATGGTTATATAGTAGAAAATACTGGCCATTTATGAGTATGAAATGGAACCATATGAATAGATGCAGGAGAAATAAAAGGTCCACAAGGTACAACAGGTATGCAAGGAATCCAAGGAATTCAAGGATTACAGGGCATACAAGGTATTCAAGGAATAATAGGATATCAAGGTATTCAAGGACATCAAGGAATTCAAGGTATTCAAGGTATTCAGGGGTTGTTAGGTATCCAAGGTGCACAAGGAGTTCAAGGAATAATAGGAGCGCAGGGAATAACTCCATATAAGAATTGTGAAACATTAAATATAAATATTTGTTCTGCATTACCAAATACTAATTTGTCGACTACTTTCTCTCCTGGTTTAGCTATTTCTCCTGGAGAAACAGTAAAAGTAATAAATGAACTTGATCCTCAATATTTTGTAAAAGGAATAGTAAATACATATAATATTATAACAGGTGCTATTAGTATATTAGTTACTGATGGTTATTATCCTGCAGGATGTAATACAGTTTATTCGGCCCAAAAAGATATGGCCTTTGTAATTGATGCTTCTGGAAGTATAGATATAACAGAAATGAATCAACAGAAAACATTTCTAGTTGCTTTAATTGATGATTTAGAAGCTAGTATTAGCTCAGGGGATGTAAGAATATCAGTATCATCATTTGGAACATTAGGTAGTTTTCTTTTAGGATTTTCAACTGATGTAGTTGCTATAAAAGCAGCTATAAATGGAATAGTGTTAAACCAGGGAGCAACTAATATATTAGAAGGAATATGTTATGGGTATAATGAAATTGTTGCAAATGGTAGAGTAGGAGTAGACAAACAAATATTGTTATTAACTGATGGAGTACAAAACTGAACAGATAATACTTGCTCTGGCTTAACTACCGTAGACTCTGCAACTCTTAGAGAATATGTACATAATATAAAAAATGAAGGAGTTAAAGTTAGTTTAGTAGTATATGGTACTGAGTCAGATAGAGAATCAGTAATAACTACTTATGTAACCGACAACTTTACTTATAATCCTCTTCCCTCTAATGGAATTTATTTTGAAAGTAGTTTTGATAATTTAGACCAACTAGTACTAGGGGTAAAAAATGAAATCTATGGGAACGAAGTAATTTACAGTCAATGATGTTTATTATTTGGAACTGGAGAAGTTGGTTCTCAAGGTATTCAAGGCTATATAGGAATGCAGGGTATTCAGGGTGTTCAAGGAACACAAGGAATATTGGGAATACAAGGCACTCAGGGAGTACAGGGAGTACAGGGAGTACAAGGTATTCAAGGATCGCAGGGAATACAGGGAATACAGGGAATACAAGGTCCCCAAGGAATCCAAGGAATACAAGGAACACAAGGAATACAAGGAACACAAGGATTTATTGGTTATCAAGGAACACAAGGATTTATAGGGTATCAAGGAATACAAGGCACAATAGGTATTCAAGGAACTGAAGGATCTCAAGGAACTGATGGTTTGCAAGGTTTACAAGGTTTACAAGGAACTATTGGGCAACAAGGAATTCAAGGATATCAGGGAATTCAAGGTTTACTAGGTCTTCAGGGATTACAAGGATCACAGGGCTTGCAAGGAATAGCAGGAGAACAAGGAGTAACTCCTAATCAAGATTGTAAATCTTTAAATATCAATATTTGTACAGCACTTCCTAATACTAATTTATCTGCTACTTTTTCTCCACAACTACCTATATCTCTTGGAGACATAGTAAAAGTAGTTAGTAGTTCTAATCCAGAATACTTTGTAAAAGGGACTGTAAATACATATAATATTACCACAGGAAGTATTAGTCTTTTAATTAACAGTGGTAATTATCCAGCTAGTTGTGAAATAGCATATTCAGAAAATAAAGATCTAGTATTTGTAATTGATGCTTCAAATAGTATTCAAGTAACAGAAATGGATCAACAGAAAACATTTTTAAAGTCTATTGTTGATGATTTAGAACCTAGTATTACTTCGGGTGCTCTAAGAATAGCAATATCATCATTTGGTAGTTTGGGTACTCTTGTATTAGGATTTTCAACTAATGTAGTTGCCATAAAAGCAGCTATAGATGGAATACCTCTTTATCAAGGAAATACTAATATACTTGAAGGATTATGCTATGCTAATAATGAAATTATTGCAAATGGTAGAGTAGCAGTTGATAAACATGTATTAATTCTTACTGACGGTGTTCAAAATGATCTTGATAACACCTGTTCTGGACTTTCTAATACTAACTCTTCTACTCCTCTTAGGCAATATGCAGCTGATATGAAAACAGCTGGCGTTCAAATTAGCTTAGTAATACATGGTAATGATACAGAAAGAGAATTAGTGTTAGATAGATATATAACTGGTATTTATCTAAATAATCCTCTTCCTACTAATGGAATTTATCATGAATCATCTTTTGATAATTTAGTTCAATTAGTAGAAGCTGTAAAAATTGAAATATATGGAAATGAAGTTATATATCCTGATTGGTGTTTACTGTATGGAATAGGAGATATTGGTTTGCCTGGAGCACAAGGTACACAAGGTATACAAGGAGCTCAAGGAGTCCAGGGTTTACAAGGGAATCAAGGATTACAAGGTATTCAGGGATTACAGGGACTTCAAGGAATCCAAGGAATCCAAGGACTTCAAGGACTTCAAGGACTTATAGGTATTCAAGGAATCCAAGGAATAACTGGTTCTCAAGGATTACAAGGACTTCAAGGAATTCAAGGTTTATTTGGAACTCAAGGTGTTCAAGGAATTCAAGGCACTCAAGGATTAATAGGTAATCAAGGGACACAGGGCATTCAAGGTTTATTGGGTCAACAAGGCATCCAAGGAATACAAGGAATACAAGGTGGACAAGGACTTCAAGGTATACAGGGTATACAAGGATTAATTGGTCAACAAGGAACTATTGGTTCTCAAGGAATCCAAGGAATACAAGGAATACAAGGACTCCAAGGACTCCAAGGCTTACAGGGAACACAAGGAATACAAGGGGTTATAGGAGATACTCCAGGAGTAGAATTTTATTTCAGTACATTAACTACTCAAGCAGATCCTGGAAATGGATACTTTAGGTTTAATAATGTTACTTTAACTAATGTAACTGAAATATATATTGACTTATTAAACACAGATTCTATTAATGTAAATTCTTGGTTAGAATCACTCAATATAAATAATAGTCCTCATAGAGGATATTTATATATAAAATCAAATTTATATAATGATCCAACTTTCTGTATATTTTCTGTACATAATGTAATTACAGAAACAGGATATAAAAGAATAGTAGTAACTCACTTAGCAGGAACATTAGCTCCTTCACAAGCAGAGCCTTGTGGTATGATCTTTACATTATCAGGTTCTCAAGGGATACAAGGAATTAACGGTATTCAAGGAGTTATTGGATATCAAGGTATTCAAGGGCTATTAGGAAATCAAGGAGTTCAAGGAACTATTGGTTTACAAGGTATTTCTGGATATATTGGAGAAGATGGTTCACAAGGTATTCAAGGTATTCAAGGAAGTATTGGTTCACAAGGTATTCAAGGTATTCAAGGGGGACAAGGAATTCAAGGATTATTTGGTTCTCAAGGAACAATAGGATTGCAAGGAATCCAAGGTTTACAAGGAATTCAAGGACTTTTTGGAAATCAAGGTATTCAAGGATTAAAAGGAGATCCTGCAGAATCAGCTCCAAGTCAAGTAGAGGTAACACAAAATTCTCATGGATTTTCAGTAGGAGAAGCTATTAGACATAATGGAAGTATTTATGTAAAAGCTCAAGCTAATAATGACATAAATGCACAGATAGTTGGAATAGTATATGAAGTAACTTCAACAGATATATTTAGTTATATTACTGATGGATTTATATCTGGAGCTTGAACTGCTGGTGCAGAATATTTCTTAAGTCCAACTACTGCAGGACAATTAATTACTTTACCAGATCCAGAAGAATGGAACATAGGAGAAGTAAGAATTTCTTGTGGTTGAGGTATCAGTACTGGTTTGAAAGTAGAAATTGATGTAGGAGATGTAATTAGTCTTTTACCAGTAATTACTGGCTCACAGGGTATACAAGGTATTCAAGGATTACAAGGAATAAGTGTACAAGGTATTCAAGGAGTTCAAGGCGGTATAGGTATTCAAGGTCCTTCTGGAGAGGGAAGTGGAAGCGGAACTGCAATGAATGTTCAAGATGAAACTCCTATAGATCCGGTGCAAGGACAGCAATGAAAAAATACTTTAACTGGTATATTATACACATGAATAGTTGATAATGATTCTTCTGGACAATGGGTAGAATTAGGACCTGGGGGAAAAGGAGATTCAGGACTTCAGGGACTCCAAGGAATACAAGGAATACCTGGTAATCAAGGGATTCAAGGAACATTAGGAACCCAAGGTATTCAAGGTATTCAAGGTTTACAAGGGTTGATTGGAAACCAAGGAACACAGGGTATTCAAGGACTTACAGGTAATCAAGGTATTCAAGGTATTCAAGGAGTACAGGGAGTACAAGGTAGACAAGGTTTGCAAGGGTTACTAGGTAATCAAGGAATTCAAGGAATTCAAGGATTGTTAGGTAATCAAGGTATTCAAGGTATTCAAGGAGTACAGGGATTATTAGGTAATCAAGGTGCACAGGGATTACAAGGACCACAAGGTATTCAAGGTATTCAAGGAATTCAAAGTCTTCAAGGTATACAAGGTATTCAAGGAATACAGGGAATACAAAGTATTCAAGGAATTCAAGGAGTACAAGGTACAATAGGTGATCCTGGGATAACTGTGTCTGCTACTGCACCAAGTAGTCCTATTTTAAATCAACTTTGATTAGATATTTCATAATGGCAACTACAACTTTATATTTTACTTCCAGTACATCTGGAAACATTACTACTCCCGCTAATGCCCTAGGAGCCGCAGATGGCTCCTGGGCAGGGAGTAATGCTGCTTTTACTCATAGGTGAAGATTTCAAACAATAGCAGGAGGTCCATGAAGTCCTTTTGGTACTCAATCTATAGATCTCTTATTTAAGAAAAATGCTACAGGAGGTGGAACTCCTACAGTAACTAGTGTACGATTATTTGAAGAAAGTACCGATAAAGGACTTATTTTTAATACTAGTACTGATATAACCTCTGATACAGGACAAATTATAACAGTTACTTTTGCTAGCAGTTTAATAACTGATTTTGTTAATATTGATTTAGAGATAACAGCCACCCAAAACGGTGGAGGACCAAATCAAAGAGGAGTTCAAATAGATTCTGCTACATGAACAGCTCAATATGATGAAGTTATAAGTCATATAAATGCATGATCTGGTGGAACATGAGTAGCAGGAAGATTGAGAAAATGAGGAGGTTCATCATGGTTACCTGCTGTAGTTAAAAGATGAGATGGTTCTCAATGAGTAAATGTACCTTAATAAATAATATAATATGGCGATAACAATAAATTTTCCCTCTAGTCCAAATATAAATGATACTTACACTTTTGAAGGAAAAGTCTGAAAATTTAACGGACTTGGATGAGCCTTATTAGGACAAGAGGGAGTTCAAGGTATACAAGGACTTCAAGGACTTCAGGGATTAACAGGAGCTGGTTCTCAGGGTATTCAGGGAATACAGGGAATACAAGGTATTCAAGGAGCTGGTATTCAAGGCATCCAAGGCACCCAAGGCACCCAAGGAATACAGGGGGTTCAGGGAATTCAAGGTACACAAGGCATTCAAGGGACTCAAGGTAGGCAAGGTGCACAAGGCATTCAAGGTGATCAAGGATTGACTGGTGTTGGAACTCAAGGAATACAAGGGATCCAAGGTACTCAAGGATTATCTGGAATAGGAACTCAGGGCACTCAGGGCACTCAAGGTATCCAAGGAATTCAAGGTCTTCAAGGAAGACAGGGTACTCAAGGATTACAAGGATTTAAAGGAGATCCTGGTGATGCAGTTCAACAAACTATTACGGATGTAGTAACTCTTGTAACTTTTAATGAAACTGTAGCAAGTGGAACAACTACGACAACAAATGCAAGAACAGTAACAGTACCATCTAATACTTATAAGTATGTATTAGCGAAAGCTGAATTAGGATTAATATATACGGCAACTAACGGTCAGGACATGTCAATAACCTTTACTATGTCTTATGGGGGAGTTGTAAAAGAAACTATGCAATTAGTAGCATATGCATCTGGTAATGGTGATTATCATACTTTTTATAGTCCAATAAGTCATACAGAGGCATTTACAGCAGGAGGAGATATAACAATTGCTGTTACAGCTATTGATGCTGGTCAATGAGAAGTAAGAAGTTTGAAAATATATGGAGTAAAAGATCATACTTTTGGAATTGGTGCTACTGGTCCAATTGGGCCAACTGGTATTCAGGGAACTCAAGGTATTCAAGGAACACAAGGTATACAAGGGGCACAAGGAACGCAAGGAGTACAAGGACTTCAAGGCAGACAAGGACTTCAGGGTATCCAAGGTATCCAAGGTTTAGATGGATTATATGCAGCGCAGGGGATTCAAGGACTCCAAGGTACTCAAGGTGTACAGGGTGTACAAGGTAGACAAGGTACCCAAGGTTTACAGGGAACTCAGGGCACACAAGGTATTCAAGGTCCACAAGCAGCCGCAGGATTATCAAATCCAATGACAACTTTGGGAGATACAATTTATGGAGCAGCTAGTGGAACACCTACTAGACTTGCGGGTAATATTACTTCCATTAAAAATTATTTATCCCAAACAGGTGATGGTTCAGTAAGTGCAGCTCCTGCATGAAGTCCTATTGCAGGATCAGAAGTAACTGGTGCAGCATTAACTAAAACTGACGATACTAATGTTACTCTTACTTTAGGAGGAACTCCAACTACAGCATTATTAAGAGCAGCCTCTATTGCAGCAGGTTGAACTGGACAATTAGCAGTAGGAAGAGGAGGAACAGGAGCAGCTACAATAACAGGTATATTAGTAGGTAATGGGACAAGTGCTATTACAGGAGTAGCAGGAACAGCAAGTCAATTATTAAGAAGAAATGCTGGTAATACCGCTTATGAATTTTTTACTCCTACTTATTTAACAAGCAATCAAAGTATTACTTTGTCTGGAGCTGTTACAGGATCAGGAACTACTGCAATTACTACTACCCTTGCTAATACTATAGTAGCATATGGTAATTTAGCAACTACTTTAACTAGTAGACAGACTGTAGGAGCATCTGATATTGATTGAAGTTTAGGAGGAGTTTACACTAAAACAATTACTGAAACTACTACATTTACTTTTAGTAATTTACAATTGAATAGAACGATAACTCTTATACTTACTGGAAATTTCACTGTTAATTTACCTGTATATTGTAAAAAGATAAGTGGAACGTATGATGGAACAATAGCTAATTATATACAATTCCACTGTACAAATTCAACAGGGGGATCAGAAGAAGTTTGATATGTAATAAGTAAAGCAATGTAATATGATATTAGGAAAATTAATAGGATATGATTCTCAACAACTTTCTGGACTAGATGCAAAATATCAATATATTCCAGATGATTATAATGGACTTTTTTATTATTCTCATAATTATGGAGTTAGTTGAAGTAGTTACTTTTTTCAAAATTTATGAAATAGAAATAATATATACTGTTCTCCTACTGGACAATATGTTTATGTAAGTGTTCCTAGTGATAACGGTATTTATCGTTCTGCTGATTATGGATTAAATTTTTCTTTTATTTCTATACCTGGAACTATATCAAAGCTTGTTACATCAAAATCGGGACAATATGTAAGTATAGTAGTTTCTTCTGGTGGTAGTTTATATGTATCTTCAAACTATGGAGCTTCTTTTACTGATAAAGCTATAGAATCTAATTGGCAAAATATAACAATGAGTCATAGTGGACAGTATCAAGTAGCTTTAGGATACAGTGGAACTATAATGGCAAGAAGATCCACTGATTATGGAGATACATGATTAACTTGTAGTGGTACAAATATGAATTTATTTCGCAACAGTGTTTGTTCAGCAGACGGTTCTATAGTTTTAGCCGTAAGAGATAATAGCGGCACTCCTACAAATCCTCAGTTATCTACCAACTATGGACAAAACTTTACACAAATTACTTCAATAAGTACTTTATTATCTGTTCAAGGAATATCAATGTCTTATAGTGGACAATATATGACATTATCAAGTACTTCCGGAGTTGGATATATAAGTGAAAATAGTGGAGTAAGTTGAAGTTCCCCAGTCAACTTTCATTCAGCTTTACTTTCTGGAGATGGGCAATACATGTTTGGGTATAATACATTAACTCCAAGTACAGTCATTTCACAAAATTATCTAGGAAGTTTTAACACTTCTGGAGCAATTCCAGGAAGTGGTACTATATGAAGCAGATATATAACCGATAGGGGATGAATGATTTTAGCTAGAGGAGATTTGTATTACATAAGTACCGATCAAGGAAATTCTTTTTCTACTGTTGAACAATTTTCAGGAGCATGAATAAGAACATTAGCCATAAATAAATATACTGAAGATTAATGAAAGCAAGAATAGAAAATAATACAATTAGATTATATAGTACATTACCACAAGACTTCGAAAATATCTTAAATTTTAGAAATGCTGATGAAACAACGATAAAATCTAAAGGTTTTTATGATGTAATAATGCCTGTATATAATCCAGAAACTCAGATAATAGGTGAAATTTATTTTGATCCAATTTTGGAGATATTTACTTATCCAATAACAAATAAAACTCCTGAACAAATTGAACAGGAATATATTAATAGGATAAATATACAAGCAGATGCTATATTTAATCAAGTGAATCCTCAGCTATTAAAAAAATTACTTTCAGATAAACTTACTATTTTACAAGAAGAAGAAGCTATAGAGTTTCGTACTATGTTTCCTCCATTTAAAATTGGAATTGCAGTAACTTTAGGAGAGAAACTTTATTATGCAGGGAATGATAAATTGTATGAGGTATTACAATCACATACAACTCAAGCAGATTGACTTCCTGATTTAGTTCCCGCATTATTTAGAGAGATTGCACCGCCCGGAGTAATTCCACAATGAGTACAGCCAACAGGAGCACACGATGATTATAATATAGGAGATAAAGTAATTCATAATACATTTACTTGGGAAAGTAGTGTAGCAAATAATGTCTGAGAACCAGGAGTTTATGGGTGAACTCAACTTTAAATAATAACAATAAACTAATATGACTACAAGAGCAAGAAAATTTAATATAATCGTTCCTCAAGGTGCTACTGGTATACAAGGTATTCAAGGAGTTAAAGGAAATGATGGAACTTCTGTAAATATAAAAGGAGAGGTAGCCCTTGAATCTGACTTATCTACTATAATAAGCCCAGATCCAGGAGATGGTTATATAGTAACTGCTACTGGTCATCTTTGAGTATGAAGTGGTTCAGCATGAGTAGATGCTGGAGAAATTAGAGGTCCAGAAGGACTTCAGGGTATTCAAGGTATCCAAGGTATCCAAGGTATACAAGGACTTGGAGGTTCTCAAGGAACTCAAGGTATTCAAGGACTACTAGGTTTTCAGGGAGTACAAGGTATTCAAGGAGTGCAGGGATCTGGAGGAACACAGGGTATTCAGGGGCTACAGGGAATTCAAGGAGCCCAAGGAACAATAGGAAATCAAGGAACGATTGGTACTCAAGGCATTCAAGGTTTACAAGGAATTCAGGGAATTCAGGGAATTCAGGGTCGTCAAGGTTTACAAGGAACTTTAGGAACTCAAGGTGCTACAGGAACTCAAGGGATACAAGGTATTCAGGGCATTCAAGGATTACAAGGTATACAAGGATTACAAGGTATACAAGGATTTCAGGGCATACAGGGAATTGTAGGACAAGATGGAACCTCTGTAAATATAGTGGGTTCTGTATCTACTTTTTCTGCTTTACCTAATAGTGGTATGGTAGATGGAGATACTTGAGTAGTAGAAGATACAGGAATATTATATTTATGGTCAGAGTCACAAAGTCAATGAATTGATTTAGGACCTCTTAGAGGGCCAGATGGATTACAAGGTATACAAGGCATACAAGGAATACAAGGTTTATCTGGAACTCAAGGTACTATAGGTATTCAAGGCATCCAAGGTATGCAAGGAGTCCAAGGTAGACAAGGTACAATTGGTAGTCAGGGAACTCAGGGACTTTTAGGAAATCAAGGTATACAAGGTATACAAGGTATTATAGGAAATACTGGGAACACGGGGAATACAGGAAGTCAAGGTATACAAGGTATACAAGGTATTATAGGTAATACAGGAAATACTGGAAGTCAAGGAACTCAAGGTATTACCGGAAATACTGGAAATACTGGAAGTCAAGGAATTCAAGGTATACAAGGTATTATAGGAAGCCAAGGTACACAAGGTACACAAGGTACTCAAGGTATTATTGGAAATACTGGTAATACAGGAAATACTGGTAGTCAAGGCATACAAGGTACACAAGGATTATTGGGTAATCAAGGTACTCAAGGAAGACAAGGAACTACAGGTTCTACAGGTTCTGCAGGAGAGATAGGAATTCAAGGGACCCAAGGAATTCAAGGCTTATTAGGTAATCAAGGATCTACAGGAAGTCAAGGTACCACGGGAAGTCAAGGAACTACTGGTGTTCAGGGTATACAAGGTCATCAAGGTACAATAGGTAGTCAAGGTACTACAGGTAGTCAAGGCATCCAGGGTAGACAAGGAACTATTGGAAATCAAGGTACTACTGGTATTCAAGGTATTCAAGGTGTCCAGGGCCATCAAGGAACAACAGGTAGTCAAGGAACAACTGGTACAGGTGTACAAGGAACACAGGGTATAACAGGGGCTGGAACCCAGGGTATTCAAGGATTGCAAGGTTTAACAGGAACAGGTATACAAGGTTCTACAGGAGATAGTTTTTGAACTTTAAATGGAGGTACTATATATAGAAACAGTAATGTATCCATAGGTACTTTAACAACGGCTAGATCATTATTAAGTTTAACTGGAGCTATAAGTATGGAAGTTGATCCTTGAATAGGATTTAATATGCACTATGCTTCAGGAGATTGAAGATATAGTTTAACTAATCCAGCAACCAGGCTTAAACAAGAAGGTACTTATTTTCAAATAGCTTTATCTCCAAGCGGAACAGCTGGAAACGCAGTTACCCCTACTTATATAGTAGATTTTGATAATACTAATGGTAACGTAAGAGCAACCAATTTTGTATTAAGTTCTGCAAAAGAACTTAAAAGTGGAATACAATCAATAAAAGATCTTTCTAAATTTGATAAAGTAAATATTATAGAATATAAATATATATCAGATTTATCTAAAAGAACTAGATATGGTGTAATTGCAGAAGATTTAGAAACTGTTGCTCCGGAAATTGTATATGGGACAGGAGAAAATAAAACTGTTGGTTATATAGATTTATTAATGGCTAAAATAGCTAGATTAGAAGAAAGACTAAAAATATTGGAGGACAAAGTTAATGGCGAGAGTACCTAATACTACTACATTTAATTTACAAGATGTCATTGATATAGTCAATCCAAATAGTCCTGGGCAACCTAAGATACAAAGGCTTTATAAAAGCGCTTTTGCTGTAGATGCTTATGTAACTTGCAATGGTTATGGATATACAATGTATTGAAATAATGATGCTGAAACTACAGTATGAGATTTTGTTTCTAGTTATGGAAGTAGTTTTGGAAGTGTGACAGTTACTTACAATAGTGATTATCTTATTTTTACAGGATTTATCGGAGATGATTATGTAGATGCCTGAACAGATGATTACACTAGTTATGTAACTACAGAGCAAGAAGCTGTATCTCCATCTTATTTACCGGATTTATCATCTTGTTTTACTTATGCTAATTCTGGATATTTTGATGCTACTTATTCTGGAAATAAAAATGCTTTATATAATTTTAGAAATTATGGAATAGGAACTAGTAATACTACTTTTTATTTTACTCCTGATTATAGATTAAATTTATCAGGTCCTCAACAAAATATGTCTGTTCAATTTGGGCAAGGAACTCAGGTTTGAATTTTTAAAACTGACAGTAGTTTAATTAATAATTCTTCTTGAGGATCCGGAAACATTAGAGTTAGAGCATATATGTATTCAAATAGTATAGTGTTTAGTATACTTAGTGTAAAGGTTATTAGATATAATAGTAGTTTGCAAGTACAACAAGAATTTACTGGTAGTGGGTATACTGGACAAAGTGCATATAACATTGATAGAACTATTTCTTGTCCTTTTACATCTGGAAGTACAACTGATAGGTTAGGAATAATAATTACTACAAGTACTACAACAACTACAACTCTTAATATATGGACAGGAACATCATCAAGTTCTTTGATAACAACTTTCATCACAACAAATTAACAACATGCAAATACAGCAAATACAGCAAATAAACAATACTTTATCTAAAGGATGAAAGAAAACAGAAGGATTCAAAACTCCTACTGCGACAGTAATATGACTTATATTAAGATTAGTAGATTATAAATTTCCAGACGTACTTGATACTCAAACTCAAGTACTTATACTAGATATAGCTACAGCAATAGCTGCCTTAGGAATAGGCGATAAATTATGAAGATGAATTAGAGACAAATTTAAAAAAGAAAAGAATGGATAGAAAAGGAATTTTTAAACCAGAACATGAAGAATTTTTAGCGGAAGTGTTAGATAAATTCTTTGTATTTAAAAATCCAATTATAGAGAAGTTTGATAAAACTTTCTTTAAAATATTGGTACAATCTGCGGATAATCAAGGATTAGATAGATTAAATGCGGAATGGAAAGCAGATATTATTCCATTAGTAGATGCAGGAATGGCTCTTAAAGTAGAAGAAGTTAGAAGACTTTCAGTAGACCTGTTAAACAAAAGAATAGATATACCTAAAGTAGATGAAGAAACAGAACTTATGGTATTTGATGCCTTCACAAGATTTATAGTAGCAGCTATTGATTGGTATGTACAAAAAAGAATACAAGACGGTAAATAACAAAAATAGGTAGAGAAATCTACCTATTTATAATTTTAAATAAGAAAATGAATATGAATAAAAAAGAAATACTTGAATTAAACTTAATTTTACTTGATCTTAAAAAAATAGGATCTACTAAATTTAAATACTTGGTTATTAGAAATATTGAAATCATAAAATCCCATGTAACTAATTTAACTGAATTAGATAAGAAGAATAAATTGCTATTAAAAGAATTTGAAGAAGAAAGAAATGAACTTATTTCTAAAATTGGTAGAAAAGAAGATAATAGAGTATTTATAGATGTTAATGATGAGGAAATGTTTAAAACTTTCAATGAAGAATTAGTAAGAATTGCAGATAAACATAAGGATTCTTTAACTAAATATGAAGAGCAGTTCTTAATACTTAAGTCTATTTTAGAAGAAGAAGTAGAAGAAATAGAATTTAAAAGAATACCAATAGAAGAATTTCCAGAAGAAGGAATCTCTTCAGAACACATAGAATTTTTAAATAAGTATAATATAATTAACTAATGGCAGCTATAATACCTCCATCAGATAATACTCTTTATAGAATTGGTCAGAAGGTAACATTTCTTTCAGAATTATCTTCTGAAACAGTTTGAAGTTTAGATCCAGTAAATTTAGTTACTACTAATAATATAGCAGTAATAGAATCTTCTGGAACTACAACTATAGAAGGAACTGACTACGACTATTGTCTACTCAGATTTATAGATACAGGAGAGTTTTATATAAGAGTAACAAATATAACTGGTTCTGCGTCATTTACTCAAACTATTTTTGGAATAGATGTATTATGAGCAGGAGCAAAGACTACTATATGAAGTACTGATGTAGGTAGAATATGTAGAGGTCGTACAATTAATTTTGATATACAACAAATAAATAAATGATCTTTATTTAAGCCTGTAAGAAGTGCAGAAAAAGATTTAGGAGTAAGAGATATATGAGCAGATGTACATTTATTTAAAAGAAATGGAGCGGGACTTGCAATAATAAAGTGAGATTCTACTTATTCAACTATGCCTTTCTACTCATTTTTATATAGTTTATCTTTGCCAAGTAATGGTTCTTGGAACTATCAAAATGCAAGAGGAATCACAGATCAAAGAAAAGAATATTTAAGACTTGGGGATTTTAGAGGATATACAGAGAAGTATAATAGAAGTGCTTTTTCTGGAATATTAAATTCCCCGACTATTTATAGAAAGGAAATTTCAGGAACCTTCAATAAGGAAAATTGAGACAGTTACAGCCTTGAAAATAATGATGTACCTTCCAGTATGTTATTGTCAGATATTTGGCTTGGTGAGTCTGAAAACACCAGTTTAGGGGAAGCATATTTAATGGTTTATGTTCGACATCCAATTAGTAATAGACATTTTTTTAAAAGACTTATAAAACTGTCTGAGCAAGAAAATGGAAGTTTTACAGTACAAACACCTCTAGATGAATTATTTTCAACTGTATTTACATCAAATACTTTTTTTGAAGATAAGGGACTAGTAGAAAGATTTTATTTTATAGGAACAGAAGTAGTAAATAACGATAATTGAATAGAAGTTACAGGTACAAACGGAACAGAACATGCGGTTTATTATCCGCCTAGTACAGTGATGAGATCACAAAGACATTTAGCTAATGTATTTAAAGAAGCATTAGCTGTACCAGTAACTACATCTCAAAAGAACTATGTTGCTTCTTCTAATATAATATATTATACAGAAATTCCTGTAAACGTTACAAATGAATATTCTATAGCTAGAAATATATATTTGGACGCAATGGATGGAAATACTAAAAGGTTTTCCTACTTTAAAAGGCATTCTCCTTTAGAAACTAACTCTTCCGTAATAAAAAATGTTCTTAATAATGTTAATTATTCTATAGACTATAAAAATTCTTTTAGATATGATGTTTTATATGTAGAGTTAGACTCCCCTTATGTTTTTAATAATTGATTTAGACCTACTTTAGAATATAAAGATAAAATATCTGTAAACTTAAAAACAGTATTAGCAGAAGTATCAGAAGCAGATTGATATGCAACTCCTATAAGTATTACTTTGAAAGAAGAAATTATATACATAAATTTTTACAATCAAATAGGAAGTAATAAGATAATAGAGATAGAGTTTCTAAATTCTAAAAATGTAAAAAAATTAACTTTGGCTCCAGGAGAATCTGGAAGATTACAAGATTTAGATAATAACTTATATACACTAAGAAATTTATCTAGTTATGGTGTAAAAATCAGTACACTAGAAAAAGATCCTATTAATCAGGCACAAACAATGACAATAGAAGATAATTCAGAGGAAAGGCTTTCAGGTACATATGAAATACAAGATGAGGTATATATTAATGCTTCTTTTGTTACTGATTTAGGTAATGGGTATTTCGATAATGACATAACTCCACTAGATGTATATATAACAATTAATTTTTAATAAATTCCTTATTTATATAATTTTTATATTTTATTACTGTTACTTTTGTATGAAAATAAAGCTTTTTAAGTTTTATGAAAATTTTTAGATAAATTCAATATGTAGATGAAAATGATAATAATATTAATAAGTAAATGATTATGGATAAATTAGAAAATGTTTTTGATGACGATCTTGGTTTAGATGATGTGCCTGAGGTAGAAGTAACAGCTACTATTGCTCAGGATGATTTTTTTGACACTTCTTCTGAACCATTTGATGAAGAAAGTTCTTCTATTATAGATGAATTTTTGAGTCTCAATGGAATATCAAATGGAATAATAAAATATACCGACGAAGATAATACAGAAAAAGAGGTTAGCTTTTATGAATTAAGTAAAAGTGAACAACTTGAAATTTTAAAGTCTTTTGCAGAACCTCCAGCTGAGGAACCTGCAGCTGTACCAGTACAAGATGAGTTTTTAGAATATCTAAAGACAAACAATTTAACAGTAGATGATTTTCTTGCTCAATATAGAGAAAGTATAGTAAATGAAATTAGTTCTCAATATGAACAAAATTATGAAATAGATGCTTACGACGATCAAGAGTTATATCTTTTAGATTTAAAAACCAAATTTGAATTAACAGATGAAGAATTAACTGAAGAACTAGAGAAGGAATTAAAAAATCCAACTATGTTCAAGAAAAAAGTAGATAGCTTGAGATCAGAATATAAAAAGCTAGAAGATCAATACAAAGAAACTCAACAGGCTGAATTTGCCAATCAAAGACAACAAGAATACGAACAGTTCGCAGATACCATAGTAGATGTTGCTTACAAAAATCCAGAATTTTATGGAATTGAGTTAGAAGATAATGAGAAAAATGAAGTTTTATCATTTTTACTAGATTTGGATGATAGTGGTGTAAGTAACTTTTACAAGGAACTTTCTAAACCAGAGAAACTGTATGAAGTAGCTTGGTTTGTAAAATATGGAAAAGAAGCTTTTGATGCACTACGAAATGCATACGAATCAGAGATAGCAAAAATAAAAAAAGATAGCAAAGGAGCGGTAGTAATCAAAAACACTCCAAAAAATAAAAGCAATAATATTCACGATTTATTTTAAAACAGATTAAACTATGGTAATAGCTAGTTACGTAAACGTAAAGCCAGAAATGGCACATAGTAGAACATACGAAGATTTCTATAAATTTTTAGGCACAAGACCTAAAATGATGGGAGTAATGGCAAGGATGTATACATCTAATACTGCTACTTTCTTGACAGAAGCCTTAATGAATGTTTACTATAATCAAAAGACAGCAAATAAATTCCAACCTATTAATTCTCTTCTTATTGAATGGGATATTGACGTTGAATTCGTTAAAAGGGTTGAATTTGCAGCTGCACCTTCCGGTGATGGAGCAGGTGGTGCTGACATCACTATGTATTTTGTAGAAAGATACTACGAAAAATATGATACTTTCAAAATTGATGATTCTCGTCAACAGTGTATCGTAAAAGCAGTTCCTCAGAGAAAAGCAGATAATTTCTGGGAATATACAGTTCAGTTAATTGACAGTGATTATTCATCTGTTCTTGACACTAACTACTGTCAAAAAGGTATGACAACTAGATTCTTATCTAACATCATGCCAGAATACCATGAATTTGGTTATACCAAATATCAATCAAACATTGAAAAGCATAGAAACTGGATCACAGAACATAGAAACGACATTTCTTTCTCTTCTAGATATGCTCAAATGGAAGACCAATTCATTAAAGTTTCTCAAGGTGAAGGTACTGGAGAATTAAAATCAAAAATCTTCAAACTTAACAAAATGGAAAAAGATCTTTTAGATAACTTCCAAGTTGTTAAAAATAATCACCTGTTATGGGGAAAAACTACTATGGACATCAACGGTAAAGCTACTGTTATGACTGAAGATGGTAGACCTTTAATCGCTGGTGATGGTCTTATTCCTCAAATTGAAAGATTCGCTTCTAAATTCAAATTTGCTAAACTTACAGTAAATGTTATGCAGACTGTAATGGATCAAATGAATCAAAAAGCAAAAGACGCTACCGGTAATCATTATACTTTTGTAGTTAATGACAGACTGTGGGGTCAAATCAATACTACTTTAGGTGACTGGTTAAAATTATGGAATTCAACTCCTACTTCGCTTTATTCTAAAGCAACTCAAAGTATGATTAAAGCTGATAATCCATTAAAAGTTGGTGCTACCTTTGTTAGTTATGAAGTAGCAGGTAATACTCTTACCTTCATGGTTGATAGAGCATTGACTAAAGAATACGATAAGAAAGCTTATGGTATTTGCTTAGATATGTCTCCTGACATTTCACTTAACCAACCTGCAATAGCAGCATTTACTTTGCCTGGTGGAGAATTTGTTACAAACAAATATCCTGGCGTAGGTGGTATAGATGGTAAAACATCTGGTATTGTTAGTTCTCCTGTAGCTGGTTCAAAACTTATTGTAGCTGGTTATTCTGGAATTTCAGCATTTGCCCCCTACAAGTCGTTTATACTTGAAGAAATTTAATAAATAAAAAGATAGAAGAAGGAGAGCACTCTCCTTCTTTTAAATTAGATAAAGAGTAAAAGATAAATAAAAAAATATAATTAATACAATGAATATGGGAAATGAAATAATCCTTAGAAGTGTGTATGGAAAAGTAAATCAAATTTATTTTATCCAACCTTGTCCTAATCCAAAAACGGGAAAATTGCCAGATTGCGTTAGAACAGTAGACTCACTAGGAGATATGATTCTTTCTGAGGAAGATGTAACACAAATGAGCAGGGGAGAAAAACACTTTATTCCAGCTAATGCAGTATTTGAAATAACAGATGGTATATCATTTGATTTAGATGATGTAGTAGATAAAGCAAAATGGCAAGCAATAGAATATTGCAACTGGATTGCTAAAGATAGGTTTGAAAGAGATGCTTCTGGTACTCTTATCATTGATGGTGGACAAAAAAGATACGGAGTAGCTGATCTTTATGTTGAAAGACCAGGTGAGATTGCAGCAGCAAAGATAAGTATTAAACAACTAAGACATAGAGCTTGTGACTATGTGTATCAAGACTCCGAGTCTAATAGAATAAAAAAATGCAGAGTTCTTGGAAGAGATCTAAAGAATGCGATTTCCGCAGATGTATTAGATTACTTGATAGAAATAGCTGAGAAAGATCCAAGAAAAATAATTGAACTTTATGAAGGAGAGGATTGGAGAATTCAACTTTTTATATTGGATGCAATTGAAAGAGGAGTAATTAAGCGTAATGATGGTATTTACAAATATGACGATAAAATGCTCGGAGGTTCAATGACAGCTGTTATAGAGTTCATGAAAGATGTTAGGTATAAAAAATTGGTAGATTCTATTAAAACAGAAACTTATCCAGAATTATTACCAAGAAAAGAAAAGATTCAACTAGAAGATGATCTATTTAGAGATATTTCGACAGTAGCAGAAGAGCCGGAGAAGCCAGTTGCTAAGTCGACCAAAAAATAACCATTAAAACTTACGATTATCACAGCAAAACAAATGTTCGAGTATGCTTTAATTGAATTAAACAAGAAGGAAGCTCCTAGTTTATTGCTGGAAGATTACAACTATTTTATCAATAAAG
>CAZUOO010000007.1:0-10079 GCA_964621555.1 uncultured Candidatus Saccharibacteria bacterium
AATTCGTAAGAAGATGTATAAGTGCTGACGCCTGCCCAATGCCAGAAGGTTAAGGAAGCGTGTTATTGACTCTTGCTGCACTTCGGTGCTTCAATTGTTGAGAAGCGGGCGACCGAAGCCCTGGTCAATGGCGGCTGTAACTATAACGGTGGTAGATACATATCTACTATGTCGTAATGATAATTATGACATGGTTTTGCTACCAGATATCGGGCCGTTGTAAAATCTAACTGTATGCTGGGACATCCTAAACGGCATAAGTACTTAATTTATTAAGTAAAAACCTTATGTTTATGGACAATCAGCAGGAAAGACTAGTAACTAATATCTCTGATACCGAATGTCTTAATTGGTTTATCTCAGGATTTGTAGATGGAGAAGGAAGTTTCTGTCTTAACATAAAGAATCGTATTGATGTTAAATACGGTTTTAGAATAGAACCAGCTTTTTATGTTTATCAACATGAAAAGAATAAATGGTTTCTAGAAGAGATTATGAATGTGTTTGGTTGTGGAAGTATACATCGAAAAACTTCCCCATATAGTGTTTATACATACCAAATATCAGGAATTAGTCCGTGTTATGAAAAAGTTATTCCATTCTTTGATGCATATCCATTAAGAACAAAATTTAAAGCATATACTATTTTTAGAGATGCAATAGTTTTGATGAATAAAAAGCAACATCTTAATCCGAAAGGAATGATAAAGTTGTTAGATTATTCATACGAGATGAATCAAATGGGAAAAGGTAAAAAATGGGAAAAGAAAGAATTAGTTACGAGAATCCTCAGAGGCTAAACGTTAGACTTCCATTTACAAAATATGTGGAAGAAGATATAGTCCGACCTCTATAGTGATATAGAGAGATATACAAAAGTATATCCGCCTAAGTAATTAGGTCATCTAAGTAAATAGATACTTAGATATAAGTAACAGGAATGCCTAAGGTAGCGTAATACCTCGCCACTTAATTAGTGGCTTGCATGAAAGGCGTAACGACTCTCTCACTGTCTCGACAGCGTGCTCGGCGAAATTGAAATGGCTGTGAAGATGCGGCCTACCCGTACCAGGACAAAAAGACCCCGTGGAGCTTTACTGCAGCTTTGCATTGAAATAATGCTCTAATTGTAGAGAATAGGTGGGAGACTTTGAAGCATGATCGTCAGGTTGTGCGGAGTCACCAGTGTAATACCACCCTATTGGCGTTTTATTTCTCACCTTTGCCGTTAACCGGCAAGGAAACAGTGCATGGCGGGCAGTTTGACTGGGGCGGTTGCTTGCAAAAGAGTAACGCAAGCGTACAAAGGTCTCCTCAATCCGGATGGAAATCGGATGAAGAGTACATAGGCATAAGGAGGCTTTACTGTGAGGGAGACATCCCGAGCAGTTGCGAAAGCAGGTCTAAGTGACCCTTTGGCAGAATGTGGAATCGCCATTGTTTAACGGATATAAGTTACCCCGGGGATAACAGGCTGGTGGTGCCCGATAGTTCATATTGACGGCACCGTTCGGCACCTCGATGTCGGCTCGTCGCATCCTGGGAGTGGATAAGCTCCCAAGGGTTGGACTGTTCGTCCATTAAAGCGGCACGTGAGCTGGGTTCAGACCGTCGTGAGCCAGGTCGGTCTCTATCCGGTATGGGCGTTGTAAATTTGAGGGAAGTGGCTCCTAGTACGAAAGGATCGGAGCGAGGTAAACCTCTGGTGTACCTGCTGTTCTACCAAGAGCATCGCAGGGTAGCTAAGTTATTTAGGGATAAGTACTGAAAGCATATAAGTACGAAGCCTGTCCCAAGATTAAATTTACTTGTTGCGTTCGCGCAACGGAAGATCCGTAGTAGACTACTACGTTGATAGGCACTAGGTGTAAGTACAGCGATGTATTGAGCCGAGGTGTACTAATAGATCAAAAGCTTTTTGAAATATTCATTCTATTCAGTTTTGAGTGTGTAATTACACTCTCTAGCTCTTTTTGAATTTAAGTCCTGATATCTCTAGTAATAGAGGTTGTCAGGCATAAGTAATTCAACTGTGATTATTTATGCCTGGCAATTGTAGCGGAGTGGAACTACCTGACCCCATCCCGAACTCAGAAGTAAAATGCTCCAGCGCCGAAAATACTTGGACCGAAAGGTCCTGGGAAGATAGGTCATTGCCAGGATTTAGAATTCAAACTAACCCACTAGAAATAGTGGGTTTTTGTTTGTATATATCTCGTACGTATTCCTTGTTGAAAATTGCTACACATTATTCAGTAAAGATGATAGTCTAACATATTAAAGTATTAAATAACTCTATGTATGCTACCCAGTGAATATATTAAAAGTGCAATTTGTACTGAACCTATCAAATATAATGAAACTTTAACAAAAGGTTTGTCTCCTAGAGTAGAGCACGGCGTTATTGGATTGGTTACAGAATCGGGTGAGTTAATGGATGCTGTTAAAAAAGCAAAGTATTACGGAAAGGAAATTGATACTGTTAACATTGTTGAGGAAATGGGAGATTTGATGTGGTATATGGCTATAATTGCAGATCAACTTGGAGTTAGTTTTGAAGAAATTTGGGATAAGAATATTCGGAAACTTAAAGCCAGGTATCCAGAGAAATTTAAGAAAAAGTCTGCGTTAACTAGGGATTTAAAGTTAGAAAGACAAGAACTTGAAAGATAAAAATAGAATAGGTGACGTAATTGCAATCGAAGGGACAGATAAAAGCGGAAAGAATACTCTATACAGAAGTCTATTGAAAAAACTTCTTTCAGCTTCCAATAGTGATAGGTACATAATTGCACTTAATTTCCCAAATTATATGACACCAATTGGCACTTTGGTTAGACAGATGAATAGGGGGTATGGGGACTCCTTTGTACTTAAGAACTCCCTTAGTTTTGAAAGTGAATTGAGAATTCGAAAGGCAGCATATGCTTTAGATAGATTGTTTAACTTATTAGTAGTATCTGAATATCTCACTGAATATCCTTTGATTATTTCGGATAGGTTCTATGAATCATCAATTAATACTCATTCATACCTTTTCTCTCGTAGTAATAAAGGATTCCATAAGTTTATAGACTCATTGCCTCAAGTTCCGGAGGCTGATTTCTTTTTAACTCATTCATTTAATACTGTGTCGTTAGTTTGCGATCCTACAAATCAAGTTTTTGAATCAAAGATTAGGGTGCACGGAATAGAAGAATTAGATTTTTTGGAGAAAGTTAAACCACAGAAGTGGGCTTTAAAAGGGTATAGGCATTTTGCAAAGACGTTAAAAGGTGAATATAACACTTTTGTAATTAGGACTAGAGAAAATGGTAGGTGGAGAAATATATCAACTATTCTCGCAAAGTCTTTGGATATACTCTCTAATAATGGCTTTGTAATTTCTGACTCAGGAAGTGATGAATCTGTAATCGATTTGAATAAGTCGTCTAATCTTATTGTTATTACGCCATCGATGTATAATAGGTATTTATCAAGTCTTTCTACGAATAAAAATTTCGAAGTGTCAGATGAGTTAACCAAGTTAGAAGATGAGTGGATAAACCTATCTTTTTCGTCTGAAGAAAGACTGTCAAATTTGAAAGGGAAGAGTATTGATATTAAAAGCGAGCTAGATAAATGTGAACCTAGAATAGCTTCTCAACTTAGTGCTATTCCATATCGTATAGATCGCGAGTTTACTTCAATTGAGTCTGATATTGTCTCGGCCATGAAGCGCTTGTCAGAGGGTTATTCAGATATGATGTTGCTCCCTATGCTTGAATATATTGAGAGTGAGGCGAATATCTGTCATGGTACATCTCGTTTAGTTAAGGAACTGATTTCTAAGCTCTAATGACTCCTAACCAAATCCTCTCTAAAATGGAAGAACTGTTCCCTGATGCTAAGAGTGAGTTAGTTAATTGGAGTACTCCCTTTCAATTCCTAATATGTATTGTATTATCAGCACAAACAACAGATAAAGGGGTTAATCAAGTTACAAAGCCCCTTTTTACTAAATACCCAACCCCAGAACTTCTCTCTGTAGCACAGGTAGGTGACGTTGAAAAAATAATAAGGTCTGTTAACTACTTTAGAACAAAATCTAAGCATATAATCCAACTCTCTAAAATACTCCTAGATGATTTTAATGGTGTGGTGCCGAAGAAAGAGGATGAACTGATTAAACTTCCAGGCGTGGGGAATAAGACTGCAAATGTATTTCTCAATGATATGTATAGGCTGAATAATGGAATAGGGGTGGATACTCATATAGCTAGAGTGTCTAAGCGTCTTGGTTTAACAGTTAATACAGATCCTAATTTAATCGCTAAGGATTTAGAATCACTATTCCCAAAGAAAGATTGGTGGAGGGTTAATACACTGTTTGTGTTGTATGGTAGGTATTATTGTAAGGCAAATATGAAGAGTAGCAGGTGTGTATTTAAGGGCCTTTGTAGCTACTGCACCACACTATCTGATAATATATAGTATACCCATGGGGGTATATAGGTAGCTGTTATAATTAAGTTTATTTGTATATTTATATGGCAAAGCCAGTTCCAATTTCTGACGTGAAAGTTGCATTTGATGGGGATATTCTTCAGGTCGTTAGGCAGGATATGAAAATTGGTGAGAAGGTTAAAACCTTTGAATGGGCTAGAAGATCTCCAGGTGTTCGTTTGATTGTGGTATCTGAGGATAAGATGTTAATTGCAAGAGAGTATAGAAGAGAGCTTGGGGTTGTTGATTACCGATTACCCGGTGGGAAAGTATTTGATACGATGAAGGAGTATAGTGATTTTGTTAATAAGAGAGGGGATATAGTTGTAGAAAGTGGAGAGGCGATAAAGAGAGAGGCCGCGCAGGAGGTGGGTTTGAAGCTAAATAGTGTTAATCATCTATATACTTCTAAAAACGGAGCTACTGTGGAATGGGATCTGCTATATTTTACCTGTACTGATTTTGAAGGACTTGAAAGCTCTTCAAATGAAGACGGTGAGGACATTGATGTTGTTTGGTTGGGATTTGATGAGGTTCTAGAGCTTTGTAAATCTGGGGAATTCAATGAAGATCGTAGCTTGGGTGTGCTTATGAAATATATTTTGAATAATTGGCGTATAAGCTAGATTTTTCCCGTTTCTCCTGTTATAATCCCTACACACGGATAAATAATATTTGTACGATGTTATATTAAAACTTTTTCTGTGGAGTTGAGATATACAAATTTTTTATGAAAAAAGATTCTACAGTTACGAAAACTTCCCCAAAGAAAGTAGTGAAGGAGACTGTTAAGCCTGTTGCAAAGGTTGAAGCTGTTGATAACAGTGAGATGTATTCCAAACTAGATGCCTATATTACAGATGCAAAACATCAATTAAAGAACCTTTCAAGAGGGGATATTGTTGAGGGTGTTGTAATGGATGTTCGACCTGGAATGCTTGTAATTGACGTTGGGTATAAGTCAGAGGGTATTGTTGCAGGAAGAGAGTTGAAAGCAGAGGGATTTGATCCTGCTGCTGTTAAGGTTGGAGATGTAATGCTTGTTTATGTGGTTAAGCCTGAGGATGATCAGGGTCAGTTGGTTCTCTCTGTTAGAAGAACTAGACAGGCTGGTCTTTGGCTTAAGCTTGAAGAGGCTAAGATAAAAAATGATGTGGTTGAAGCTGTTGTTGTTGAAGCTAATAACGGTGGTCTAATCGTTGAGCTTGGAAAAGATGTTAGAGGTTTCATTCCAACATCACAATTGGATGCATCAAGAGTATATGCTAGTGGTGTAAGGACAGTTGGTAAAGATATTTCTGCCAGAGTACAGAAGAGACTTACAGGATTAATTGGTCAATCCATAAAAGCTAAGATCATTGAATTGGATAGAGAGAAGAATAGGGTTATTCTTTCAGAGAAGATGGTTACACAAGCTAGGGATATTGAGCAGAGAGATGAAACTCTTAAGAAGGTTAAAGAAGGAGATGTACTACACGGAACAGTTAGTGGAATTGCACCTTTCGGTATCTTCGTTAATGCGGCAGGTCTTGAAGGTCTTGTTCACCTTTCCGAGCTATCTTGGGATAAGGTAGAGGATGTAGGTACACTATACCAACCTGGATCTCTCGTAGATGTTATGGTTATTGGTATATTTGATGGTGGAAAGAGAGTTGCATATAGTGTTAAGAGATTACAAACAGATCCATGGTCTACAGCTATATCTAAGTATAAAGTTGGAGATATTGTTGACGGAGAGATTCAAAAAGCAGTTCCATATGGAGCTTTTGTAAGAATTGGAGATGGATTAAACGGTCTTGTACATATCTCTGAAATGTCAGATAAGTTGGTTAAAGATCCTTCTGATATTGTTAAGACAGGAGATAAGGTTAAGGTTAAGATTCTCTCTATCTCTTCTACAGAAAGGCACTTAGGTTTGAGTCTTAAGGCTGCTAATGAACCTGAGAGTTCAAAGAAGGCTACAAAGAAGATAACTAAGAAAGAATTAGAGAAGGCAGTTGATGATGCCATTGCACAAGAAGTACCTGAGGAGTAATCCTCAGGTCTCTCGTGATATAATTTTCTAGTTAACCTATACTTTGTGTTATGGAGAGAAAAGATTCTTCAGTACTGTCAAAACTCAGTGAGAACGCCAAAACGGCGTTGCGTATCTCACTTGAGATATCCAAATCAATGGGGTCGGATAATGTAAAACCGATTCATATCTTTTTAGGGCTTGCCCTAAATACTAAATCACTAGCTTCTCAGACTCTTAAATCTATGGGGGTTGAGATTAATAAACTGGTGGAATCAATAGTAGGAGGTGCGGTTACAGGTTTAAGCATAGATAAATATGCTGAGATTAATATTGCACTTTCATCCGAATCTCAAGAGGTAATACGTAGTGCATATGCACTAGCTAATAGAATGTCACATGTGTACGTTGGAAGTGAGCATATCCTTCTTGCAATTTTAAAGGATTCAAATTCTCCTGATGCAAAGATACTTTTCAAGAATGGATTGGACTACGAAACGGTGGAAGATGCTCTGCTTAATTTTGCTACATATCCTGCCGGTATACTCTCTAATCCTGAGAATGGAGGTGGGCAAATGGAGCAGTCTGCACTCAATGCATTTGGAAGGGATTTGGTAAATGATGCTAGGGAGGGTATTTTAGACCCAATTATAGGTAGGGAGGTTGAGTTGGATAAAATCATAAATGTACTGTCTAGAAGAAAGAAGAACAATCCTTTGATTGTGGGGGAGGCTGGTGTAGGTAAAAGTGCATTGGTGGAGGCACTGGCTCAAAGAATTGCAGATGGAAATGTCCCTAATTCTCTTAGAGATACTAAAATAATACTGTTGGACGTTTCTGGGATAATGGCAGGGAGTAAGATGCGGGGGGATGTAGAAGAGAAGATGATTGCAATTATTAAAGAAGTTACCTCAACCCCCAACGTTATTCTTTTCATTGATGAGATACATAACGTCCTTAATTCAGGTATTCCAGGTATGCCATCTGATCTAGTTGGTATATTGAAACCGGCATTAACACGAGGTGATTTTAGGTGTATTGGTGCCACAACCTCTTCTGAATATACCAAATACATGGAAGAAGATAACGCCCTCGTTCGAAGGTTTCAGGTGGTGTATGTAGAAGAAACTTCTGCACAGGATGCTGTTAAAATTCTTCGAAGAATCAAACCAATATTAGAATCACATCACAATGTGAGAATAGGGAAAGATGCAATTGAAAATACTGTTAAGCTTGCTCAGAGGTATGTGAGTGATAGATATCTTCCAGATAAAGCGATCGATTTGCTAGATGAGGCGGCAGCTACACGTAAGCTTGATGTTGAAAAGAACTATTCCCACCTCTCCACTCTGATGGCTGAACTTCGTACCCTTCAACTTGAAAAAGAGGTTAATATTAAAAAGGGGTTGATGAAAGAGGCTTTAGAACTTAAAGATGAGGAAGATCAGTTGAAGAAAGATATTAAGAAGTTGGAGATGAAGAGAAATAAAAGTCAGAGGAGTAGGGAGTATGAGGTTGATGTTAATACCATTCGTAATGTAGTAAGTAAGTGGACAGGCATTCCTGTCTCTACACTTGGTAATAATGAAAAATCTTCTCTGCTAAGTCTAAATCGTACGCTTGCAAAGAAAGTCGTGGGGCAGGGTGAAGCGGTCGAGGCTGTGGCTAATGCAATTAAAAGGGCGCGTACTGGTATTTCAGATGAAGATAGGCCATGGGCGTCTTTTCTTTTTCTCGGCCCAACTGGTGTAGGTAAAACAGAATTGGCAAAAGTCTTAACTACCTCTCTCTTTGGTAATGAGGATAGATTGATACAGATAGATATGAGTGAAATGATGGAGATGCATAGTGTTTCTAAACTAATTGGTTCTCCACCAGGATACGTTGGGTATAGAGAAGGGGGGCAGTTGACAGAAAAAATTAGGCAACAACCACATAGTGTGATTCTTTTTGATGAGATTGAAAAAGCCCATCCTGATATACTAAATATCTTGCTTCAGATTCTTGAGTATGGTCATCTAACGGATGGGAAGGGAAGGAAAGTGAATTTTAAAAATACCGTGATAATCCTCACTTCTAATATTGGTGCGGAAGAGATCAAGAAAGATAGGATACTCGGATTTATTGGAGATAGCAATGTAGAGGCCGATTCAACTGATGTAGAGAATGCCTACGAATCAATGAAGAATACTTTGATGAAAGAGCTTAGGGATACATTAAGACCAGAGTTGATAAACAGGTTAGATGACATAGTTATATTTAGATCTCTCACCAAGGAAGATGCTTCAAAAATTGTTGAATTGTTAATTAACGAGTTAAATATCCGGTTGAAAAATCAGGGTATTAAGGTTAACCTTGATAAGAAGGTGAGGATGCATATTGTGGAGGATGGCTTTAGTGAAGAGTATGGGGCAAGACCACTTCGGAGATTGCTTCAAGACTCAGTTGAAAATGTAGTTGCAAACTATCTTCTCTCACATGAAATTGAAAAGGATGTTAAAACAAAATTACATACTTTAAACCTTGTCTTGAAGGATAAGGAGATAATAATTGCCAATTAAATGAGCTATTTCTGTACAAATTGTGGTAGTGAATTCCCAAAGTGGTCGGGGAAATGTTCAACGTGCGGTGAATGGGATAGTCTTGCCCAGTCAAAGTTCGAAGAGGTTGGAAAGAAGTCTGCTTCTGGTAAATCTAGGAGTAAATCTGCCACTGTAATCACGTTGGATGAAATCTCAAAACAGAAACCACTCGATATGGTGAGGTTAAGTACTGGTTTTAAAGAATTTGATAGGGTGATGGGTGGAGGGATTGTACCTGGAAGTATTGCATTAATTGCAGGGGAACCGGGGATTGGTAAATCTACCCTGCTGTTGCAGATAGCACTTAAACTCGCAAAAAATAGTAAGGTGTTATACATCTCTGGGGAGGAGTCAATCTCTCAAATATACTCTAGGGTATCTAGGGTTGATAATAGTACCTCCTATAGTAATCTTAACCTTTCTATCTCTGATGAGACTAGTATGGAGGCAATTTCTGATCTTGTAGCAACAGAGTCTCCATCTTTGGTAATCGTTGATTCAATTCAATCTCTAGAGTCTGAAAGTGTGAGGAGTTCAGCAGGTAGTATAGGGCAGGTTAGAGTTTGCGGTGCACTTTTAACTCGTTTAGCTAAAGATTTAAACATTCCAATTATCGTTGTTGGGCAGATAAATAAGGAAGGGAGTATTGCGGGACCTAAGGTGTTGGAACACGTGGTCGATACTGTCCTTAATTTTGAAGGAGGGGAGTTTAATACTTTTAGAGTTCTACGCTCCATCAAAAATAGGTTTGGCTCTACAAATGAAATTGGAGTTTTTGAAATGAAAGAGCTGGGGTTGGAAGAGGTGGAAAACCCTTCTAAATTATTTTTAGATAGTGAGGGTGGGATGTCTGGAAGTGCAATTGGTGCGGTTATGCAGGGTTCTAGGATTGTTTTTGTTGAAGTACAAGCATTGGTAAATGAGAGAGGTATGGAGTCTGGTCCCTTGCGCAGGGTTGCAAATGGTATTAAAAAGCCTCGTCTAGATATGCTTTGTGC
>CAZUOO010000007.1:10179-25502 GCA_964621555.1 uncultured Candidatus Saccharibacteria bacterium
CTTGTGTACGATGTGTATAACTGTTATAGGTTGACATGTTATTTCTGTATAGGGTATAATGAATTGTTATTTGATAAGTAAGGTGTGGATATCAAAGGGTTTTCCCTTTGTCTGGGATGTTAAACATTGCTGGGCAAAAGGAAAACCTTTTGATTACATTCGTCTCTTTCTCCCAGGGTTTGGTTATGGTATCCCCATTTACTGGGCCCTCGGAAAAGGAGATGGTGCATAGATGCACTTCGATTTTTTTGTATTTATATAAGGTACTAAAAGATCGGGGTCGGTCGGGGCAGTACCGATCCCACTCTTTCTATTTGACATATTTATATCTCTTTCATATACTGGGTTATACTTGTCATTTGTATTCATTTATTTCTTAAATTTTTCCCATAACTATAATGGATTTAACACTAAAAGAACTGGAAAGCAAAACGATTGCTGATTTACGCATTAAAGCTAAAGGACTCGGTATGGAGGACTTCATGGAGTTGCCAAAACGAGACCTAATGATTGAAATACTAAAGAGGTCTTCTGAAAAAGAAGGCTTTATTTTTGTAGAGGGTATATTAGATGTGATGAATGATGGTTCACACGGTGTATTGAGAACCGATGGAATGCTACCAGGTGAGAACGATGTTTATATTTCTGGGTCGCAAATTAAGAAGTTTGGACTTAGATCTGGAGACGTGGTTACAGGTCCTGCAAGATTACCAAAGGATAAGGAGAAGTATTTGAGTTTGTTAAGAGTTGATACTGTATATGGAAAACCTGCAAATGAAGCTGCTTCAAGACCTTTCTTTCATAAGCTTACCCCTATATTCCCAAACAAGCAGATTAAACTAGAGACTGATTCAGATGTTATATCAACTAGAGTGATTGATTTGCTGTCTCCAATTGGTTTTGGACAGAGGTCTATGGTGGTTTCACCTCCAAAGGCTGGTAAGACATGGTTAATGAAGTCAATTGCAGATGGTATTGCTAAAAATCATAAGGAAGCAAAGATAATTGTAGTATTGGTTGGTGAGAGACCAGAAGAGGTCACAGATATGCAAAGAAGCGTTAAGGGAGAGGTTTATGCCTCTAACTTTGATGAGCTTCCTGAGCATAACTGTAGAGTGGCTGAAATGGCTCTTGAAAAGGCAAAGAGAATGGTTGAATGGGGAGAGGACGTGATCATCCTTATGGATAGTATCACAAGACTTGCTCGTGCATATAACATTACAATGCCAACATCAGGTAAGACATTGTCTGGTGGATTTGATCCTGTGGCGCTATATCCACCAAAAAGATTCTTCGGTGCTGCTAGAAACTTCGAAGAGGGTGGTAGTCTCACTATCATTGCAACTGCTCTTGTTGATACAGGAAGTAGGATGGATGATCTAGTGTATGAGGAATTCAAAGGTACGGGTAACATGGAACTCCACTTAGATAGAAAGCTCGCAAATAGAAGGATCTATCCTGCTATTGATGTCGTTAACTCTGGTACTAGAAACGAAGAGAATCTTCTTTCGAAGGAAGTTCTTAATCAGTCATGGAGAATTAGAAGAATGTTAGAGCTATTAGATTCAAATGAGAGTCCAACAGAGGTACTTGTAAGTCAGATGAAAAGGACCAAGAGCAATGAGGAATTCCTCGCTACATTGCATGAAGCCTAATCTGCTATAATAGGGAATTATGAAAAAGAACGATGACGAATCGTTACAAGGTATATCTGGAATTAGTTTCAGAAGTCTAACTAAGACATTAGAGATTGAGGGGGACAACCTTTATCAAGACACTGATGTTTTTACAGATGATGATAGGTCTGTTTTTCACAAATTCTCTTCGAGGGCTAACTCTTTTATTGAAGCTATAGATAAAAAGCTTTACGGTAGGGTTAATATATTCAAATTCCTTTTCGATTTAGTCGTATACCTATTCTTAAGGTTTAGGGTGGTTACAATATTAGTAGCAGTCTTTTTTGAAGTTATTTCTTCGTCTTTTGATAGATCCAAATCGGTACTCGTTAAACATCTTTTCTGGGGAAGAGGGAATATCTTCAAATTTTCAATACAGTTTGTATCTGCAATCGTTTTGGTAATCATTCTCCTTTCTTATCCATATAGGCTTCAGCCTGTAGTGCTGTCAACTACATCAAGCCTAGAATCTCCAATCTATGCTCAGCAAGATATTGTGAAGCTAGGTGGTTCTGTTGATACTCCAATCCCTGAAGATAGGAAGAGTTATGATTCAACTATATATGTAGTTAAGAGCGGGGATACCATAAGTAGGATTGCCGATTTACAGGGCATTAGTGTAGATACTGTTATGTGGGCGAATAATCTAACATCTTCTAGTTTCATTCGTCCTGGAGATAAGCTAATAATTCCTCCCGGTGATGGTGTAATGGTTGATACTAAAAAGGGTGATACTGTAGAGAAGCTTGCAAAAACATATAATTCAAACCCTCAGTTAATTCTTGAAGCTAATAAAGAGAGTTTGCTTCCTCCAAACTATGAAATTAGGGCAGGTGAAAAACTCTTTATTCCAGATGGAAGGCCTCCACAACCTGTGGCTCCAGTGAGACCAATATACTCTGGTGTGGTGGCATCTCGTCCGTATACGCCTGTGTATTCTAGTCCCACCGTTCCTGGTGTGGGTCGATTTATGAGCTGGCCAGTTGCAAGAGGTGGTTCTGTTTCCCAGTGCTATAGTAGGTGGCACAATGGTATTGATATTGCCGACCGTTCATATCCTAACCTTGTGGCTGTGGCGCCAGGTAGGGTAACATTCGCAGGTTGTCAGTCTGGTGCGTGTCCTGCCCCTGGAGCTTTGGTAGGGGGGTACGGTCTAGCATGGACAGTTATAATTGATCACGGAAATGGTCTTTCTAGTGTATACGGTCACATGCATTCTATCTATGTAAGGAACGGTCAGAGTGTAGCTGCTGGTCAAGCATTAGGTAAGATGGGACAGACAGGTACTGCATACGGTGTGCACGTACACTTCATGTTAATTAGAAGCAATGGGGGATGGAGTCATGTAAACCCTGCTCCATACTTTAAAACTTCAATGTGTGGGTATTAACCTTTCTGGTATTCATTAGACTCTGGTTGTATAATTCTTGTATAATGGGCTCATAGTTCAGTTGGTAGAACGTCGCACTCGCATTGCGAAGGTCGCCGGTCCGACTCCGGCTGAGTCCATAAGCACGGGCCTGTAGCTCAGTTGGCTAGAGCACTTCTATGGCATAGAAGGGGTCATGGGTTCAAGTCCCATCAGGTCCACCAAGTATTAACGATATCTATATTCCATTGTTAATACTTTAGATATATAATACCCCTATGGTTTACACACATAGATTCTGTAAAAACGTACTTATACTCGTAAATCTCCTCCCTTAGGGGAGTATATTGTTTCCTCAAAATTGATACTATAATCCTTAAATTATTACTTAAATACAATGGCATACAATTTTAAAGAAGTTGAAGATAAATGGAAAGATAAGTGGTTTGCTTCTGATATATATAAAACTAAAGACGAAGGTGATCGTGAGAAAAAATATGTGTTAGTTGAGTTCCCATACCCAAGTGGAAGTGGTTTGCACATTGGCCATGCCTTCTCATTTACAGGTGGAGATGTATACGCAAGGTTTCAACGTATGAGAGGATACAATGTACTATTCCCAATGGGTTGGGATGCATTCGGACTACCAACAGAGAACTATGCTATTAAGAAGAAAAGAAAACCTCAGGACGTAACTAAAGAGAATACTGATATGTTCAGAGATCAGATGGAGAACCTTGGGTTTTCTTTTGACTGGAGTAGGGAAGTTAATACTACAGACCCAGAGTATTATAAGTGGACTCAATGGATATTTATAAAACTATTCGAAAAGGGTTTGGCATATAAAGAGGTTTGGCCTATAAACTGGTGCCCTTCGTGTAAAATAGGATTGGCGAATGAAGAGGTTGTAAATGGTAATTGTGAGAGGTGTGGTACGCAGGCTCAAAAGAGAAGTATTAATCAGTGGATTGTTAAGATTACAGACTATGCAGATAGGTTAATCGATGGGTTAAAAGATACGGCCTTTATAGATAAGGTTAAAGCTGCTCAGATTAACTGGATCGATAGGAAGGAATGGATTGATATCACATATCCTATTGATGGCTCGCACTCTACCGTGACGATTGCTACTACACGTCCAGATACTAATTACGGAGCTACTTTTGTAGTATTGGCCCCTGAGCATTCATTAGTAGATGAGATACTAAGTGGTAAGGTGTCAACTGATCAAAATCTTGATGAAATTAAGGCGTACGTGGCTAAGTCGAGGAATAAGTCTGATTTAGATAGACAAAAAGAGGTGCTTGGCAGAGATAAGACGGGAGTGTTTACCGGCCTATATGCAATTAACCACCTAACAGGTATGAAAATGCCTATTTGGATTACAGATTTTGTATTGGGGAGTGTTGGTACTGGAGCAGTAGTTGGAGTGCCAGGGCATGATGTAAGGGATTTTGAGTTTGCTACCCAATTTAACCTCCCAATTATTCGCGTAGTTGTTGGAAAGGATGGGGATACTTCAGAAATTACCTCTAAAGAGCAGGTACAGGAAGAAGAGGGTACTATGATTAACTCAGGTTTCTTGGATGGAATGGATATTAAAGACGCTACTACTAAGATAATGGATTATTTAGAAGAGAAAGGTTGGGGAAAGAGATCCATTAGATATCATTTAAGAGATTGGATATTCAGTAGGCAGCACTATTGGGGGGAACCAATCCCTATGGTTAATTGTGAAAAGTGTGGTTGGAATCCAGTACCTGAATCAGAGTTGCCTGTTAAATTGCCTGAGCTTGATCAGTATGAACCAACAGATACAGGAGAGAGTCCTTTGGCGAATGTAGCAGAGTGGGTTAATACAAAATGTCCGAAATGTGGAGGGGTTGCAAAAAGAGAAACTGATACAATGCCAAATTGGGCTGGAAGTGACTGGTATTTCATTCGTTATTTGGACAATAAGAATGATAATGAGATTGCAGGTATGGATAAAATGAAGTATTGGTTACCAGTTGATGTGTATATTGGAGGTGATGAGCATAATACTCTTCACTTGTTGTACTCAAGATTTATATTCCAATTCCTGTACGATCTTGGAGTTGTCCCTATTGCGGAGCCATATCATCATAGATTGTCTCATGGGGTGATCTTAGGTCCAGATAATCAAAGAATGAGTAAATCTAAGGGGAATGTAATTGTACCTGAGGATATATCGAATAAAGTGGGGGTAGACGCAACTAGAGCATATCTAATGTTCATGGGTCCATTTGACGGTACGATGGCCTGGAATGAGAATGCCTTGATGGGTGTGAAGCGTTTTGGGGATAGGTTACACAGATTGTATGTTGATAAATATCCTTTAGCTAAGGTAGATGCCAGTGAAGGCGTTAACGAAATATTGCATCGCACTATTAAGAGTTCCACAGAAGGCTTTGAGAAGTTTCAATATAATACAATTGTGGCTAAATACATGGAGTTACTCAACTATTTAGAGAAGGTGGATGCAAGTGAGCTCTCAAAGGATGTATATGTAACTTTCGCAAAGTTGATCTCGCCGATCATGCCATACTTGGCTGAAGAGCTCTGGAGTATTATAGGATTAGAATTCTCGGTTCATAATCAAGAATGGCCAAAATTTGATGAAAAATATTTGATTAGTGAAACTGTTGAGATACCTGTGCAGATAAACGGTAAGGTGAAAGGCAAAGTCGTAGTTCCAGTTGAGGCTGCTGATGAGGCAGTGAAGGATATCATACTTAGTGATGATTCATTCAAAGCGTTAGTTGGCAACTCAGATATCAAGAGATTCCTTTATGTGAAAGGAAAGATAGCTAGCATTATAGTGTAGCTTTCAATCTCAAAAAACAAGTGTGCAACTTTTGACAGGCAACCTATTTTCCTTTACTATGAAAGGACGGAGAGTGTATATGTACACATTCTGTGAATGGGTTTAAAACTGTCTAAATGAAAAAACTTGTTGAGTACTGCCTAAAATCTGCTAAATCGGCTCTAATACTGATTTTTCTCCCGCTAGTGGGTGTCGCATTTGTGGCATATTTCACAACTCAAGTATCTGCAACTTCAAATACAATCAATTTCCAAGGGAAGATTGTACGTAATGATGTAGGTAACGAGGGGTTAAATGTATCAGCAGGCTCACCTGCCTGTGTATTCTTAGGTCCTAGCAACGATACATGTGATTTTAGAATTAAATACTACAGCGCCGATACCTTAGGAACCCTTCTTGCTACAGAGGTATTTAGCAATGTCGAAATAGGGGAGTATAACGGTATATTCAACCTAGCTTTGGGTACAGGGTCTTTCACTGGAGGTAGTGAAACTTCGTTTAGAAATATGTTTCTTAATAATTCTGCGGTTTATGTAGAGATGGACTTTGCTCCAAATGGTACTACCTATACAGAAACGTTTCTCAACCCAGATGGGAAAAGAATGGCGGTACGTGCAGCCGCATATGCAATTAGTGCTCAGGGATCTAGTCAACAATTTCAATTTGATATTGCAAACGATGCCTCTGGGTATAGTAATATCAGTGCAGGTCAGGTCTTTTATGATGGTAGCAATAATGTGTTGAGATTGTATGATGGCGCTAATTGGTTAGCAATACAAGCTTCAATTGGTAATCTCCCTTCGTATTGGCTGCTGAATGAAGCTGCCACTCCAGATATTATATATAGCTACACCGGATTAGACGTGGCCTTTGGAGGAAGTGATGCTTCCTCTCCATTCTTCTATGACGTGAGTGGAGAGCTATTAACTCTAACAAATACCACATCGGGTTTAAGCTTTAGGGTTAATGATCAGGCAGGAGACACCACACCATTTGCAATTGATGCCAGTGGTAATGTGGGTATAGGGACTGATTCACCATCTGCTAAGTTAGAAGTTACAGGTGGTCGTACTATTCTAGAATCTCTAGGCGAAAGTCAGACGTTGGGAATTGGTAGGACGGATGGGGCGGGGTTATATTGGTTGGGTGTTAACGCTTCCAGTACTCCTGCATTGAGTTTTTTAAATAATTCAGGGGTTGAAAGATTTCGTATTTCGGACAATGGAGGTTTAGTTCAAATAGGGGCAAATGATACTAGTATTGCTTTGAGTTTGAGAAAAGCTACTGTTGACGCTACCCATATCGAATGGAATTTCAGCAATGTGGCAAACAATAAGGATATGACTATATCTGGGTACAATGGAACGACAGCATACACATTTATGTCTTTCGATTGGGACAATCAAGTGAGTAATTTTGAAACAGGAAGAGTGGGGATTGGCGTAATCAATCCAAACGGGTTCTTAGGCATTAGAGCCGCTACTGCATCTAGGTCTCAGATTAACTTTGTTAGTTCCGCTGGCATTGATCCATCCGTCCCTACAAACGGAGATATGTGGTGGAATGGTACTAATCTATACTTCTTTGATGGATCTAGTTCGGTTGATCTGTTAGCAGGTGGTGGTGGTGGCGGTAGTCTATTTACAGATGGTGGTGCAACGACATACCTGACCTCTATTACGGACAATTTGGCGATAGGCGGAACGGGTTCTACATCACCATTTTTCTTTAGCGTTAGTGAGCAACTTCTCACTTTAACTAATACCACATCTGGTTTGAGCTTTAGGGTTAATGATGAAGCAGGTGATACTACGCCTTTTGTAATTGATGCTGATGGTAATGTGGGTATTGGTACTACGACACCTGGTGGGAGACTTGAGGTCGCGGGTGTTTCTTCTGTTATCTCCAATACTGCTGGAGACATTACATTTGATTCAGCTTCAGGGAATATCTCTTTTGCGGGAGATAGTTTAATAAACGTGATGAATGGTACTTTTGCTGGTAATGTTGTTTTATCAGGTGGTCAATTGCAATTGGGGAATCATGTTACCAATCCAACTGCGGTTGGAGAAGGGGCGGTGGTATATAACAGTACAGATAAGATACTGTACTATAATAATGGGACTACATGGGCAGAGGTTGGTAAGGTATATACAGGAACTACAGGACAGATGTTACGACATGACGGTACAGACTGGGTGGCGAGTAGTGCGTTAACAAATGACGGTACAAATATAAGTGTTTCAGGACAATTAAGGGTGGGGAATTACGGTAGTAAGCCAAGCGGTATTGGTGAAGGTTCCCTGGTCTACGATACAACTATAGGCAGTTTGTTTGTGTATGATGGTACAGATTGGAAAGCGATATCAACCGCAGAAACTTTTAGCTCTACAGGGGTTGTAACTCCTGGCGATTACCTTCAACTCACTCACAACCTTAATAGTAACGACATCCTAATGAATGCCTGGGTGAAGGAAGGCTCTACATGGAAACCTGCTACCAACTTAAGCAATACAATATATAATTCCCAGAGTAATGAGTGGCATAAAGGGGATAGTGCAGGTAAGCTCAGAACTACGGTCAGGGATACTAATATTGAGCTTTCAGAGAGTATAAACATTGGAACTGGTAATGATGGGAGTATAACTGTAAGTAGTAGTACTTCTATTAACACTACTAATATAATCGCAGGTAGAAGTTGTGTAGATGGTGGTGACGCTGTGAACTATAGTGTAACCGCTTTGACAGCAACCACAGCTACCCTTGAGTCTTCACCTTCGGTAGGGTGTTTGAATGTAGGTGATGAAGTCCTTATCATTAACTTAAGAGGTACAAATACTGCAGTTGGAAATGTAGGGAATTATGAAACACTACGAATACAGAGCGTTGCAAGTTCTACTGTAACTTTCACAACCTCAAAAATAAAGTTCTATGGAGATAATGTTGGGGGAGATACAAATATCGGTCTAGGGACAGGTAATCAGACTGTTATGCTACAAAGAGTTCCTAATTATTTAAACGTTACAGTTAACGCAGCAGTTAACTTCCTTCCTGATACCTGGTTGTCACCAACAGGAGCTGTTAATAATGGTGCGGGTGAGGGAGGAGTTATGTTCTTTAGAGCGTCAGGTGCTGTTGCTGTAAGTGGTTCAATTACAGCCACTGGTCGTGGTTATATTGGAGGAGTGACAACTCCAACTGGTGATAGGGGAGGTGCTGGTGGTGAAGCGTTTTGTGGTCCAGGGGGAGCAGGAGGAAGTACCTCGGGTTCAGCAGGTTCAAGTGGCGCTGCTGGAGGCGCTGCTGGTAGATACACTGGTGGTGGAGGAAACGGATACTGTGGTGGTGGTGGTGGTGCAGGTGGACTTGGGTCGGACGGGACTCCAGAACCATCATCTGGTGGATCCGGTGGAGGTGGACAAGGATATTTTGGAAGTGGAGGTGGAGGTGGATATGGTACTGCGGGAACTCGAGGTGGAGGTGGATCTCTGGGCACAGATGGAGGTACTAATATCTCTGGAGACGGTGGAGGTGGAGGTAGTGGATCAAATGCAGGTGGAGGTGGAGGTGGTTCGTATGGAGATTCCACCTTAACTAAGCTATTATTTGGATCGTCGGGTGGAGCAGGAGGAAGTGAAGGAAATTCTACAGGTGGACAGGGTGGTAATGGTGGAGGAATTATATTTATATCTAGTAACTCTTTAACAGTTTCAGGAAGCGTTGCCAATAGCGGAAATGTTGGAGGAAACAGATCAGGTACCTATGGTGGAGGTGGAGGTGGAGGCGCAGGTGGATCCATTAGAATTGACGGCAACGCTATTACACTTGGTTCATCTCTTGTTACGGCAACTGGTGGTGCTGGTGGAACAGCACACTCAGGGGGACCAGGTGGAGTCGGTGGTGCAGGTAGGATTGCAGTTTATTATTCAACAAGTGTCTCTGGAGCCTCTACTCCTGCCTCATCAAATGCGGTACTTCCATATTATCCATATGGTGTCTATACATCAGATGCAATCCCAACTCCAAATTCTGTAGACTACGGTGATATTAAATGGAGTAATAGTAAGAATACATTTGGAAATGTATCTGTACAAACTAGAACGTCTGGTAATACACATCTCTCTTTTGATGGTTTAGATGATGCCGTTACAATAGCCTCTACTCATGGATTGACCAATATCAGCGCTTCTATAGAGGCTTGGGTAAATGTTCCATCTAATATGGAACAAGGGTCGATAGTTCAAGTAGGAAGTTATGGTACAAATGGTTACGGATTCGGTGTTGGAGGGAGTACATACGATAATCGTGGGAATAACCTAATTATGATATTTGCAGGAGTGCGGTGGATAGATACAAATGTGGATATAGGTACGGGATGGCATCATATTGCAATGGTGATTTCTGATACCGGTGTCCCGACCGCATATATTGATGGTGTAAGTTTAGGAGCTTTTGCTGGTACAAATGCCAATTCTCCTACGGTAGGGACATATATAGGAGGTGTCAGTGCCAACAAGTTTAAAGGAATGATTGGCGATGTAAGGATTTGGAATGTGGCTAGAAACCTTTCAAATATACAGGTTAATATGAATACAGAATTAGTTGGGACTGAAACAAACCTTGTAGGGTATTGGAAATTGACTGATGGTGTTGGTACAACGGTTGATGATCTTACATCAAATAGTAATGATGGGACTATCTTTAACGGTGCAAAATGGGTTAAGACGGGAAGTTGGTTATGGGAGGGATGGAAACCAAGTACCGCTACTACAAACTATTTAGACGTTGAAAACGCTGATACTCATACAAATTGGGTGGGGACAAATGCCACTATAGCTGATGGTGATGTAAGGAGGTTGGCTCGAACCTTTGAGGATGAAAATGAAACAAACCTTACTAATGTCACTAAAATAACTTCTTCTACAAATGGTGGATATGCTGAAACCACGGTTTCAGCTATAAACCTTTCGGAATATGACTACTTGACCTTCTGGGTACGCTCATCACAGGTGGGTAATGTACTTAGGATTGGGATGGGAGAGAGTGCTGCCACAGAGCTTACCGATGATATAACTATCGATACTACTGCTGTGTGGCAGAAAGTGTACTGGGATCTTTCAGATATTCAAGGGATTTCAAGGGACGCTATAACCAAGGTTAGGTTAACCAACCTTATCGCAAGTAGTAATACTATATATATAGACAACGTACGTGCGGAGAAAGTTGCAAATTCTTCCTCTGGAAGTCAGGTTCAAAGTACTCCTAATCATGTAATCCAGTATAGGGTTATATTCTCAACTACCAATACATCATACCGACCTCTATTAGAAAATATACAAATCACATGGAGTACTGGGTATAGAATTGAAGCCACTTCTGAAAATATCTCTAGAATATATAACTATACGAGTGGGGATAAGGAGTTGAAGCTAACTGTATCAGCTAGTGCAGGGTCTTCATACTCATCATCTTGGACTGAAACAGGTGGTAATGTATACCGTGCAAGTGGATTTGTAGGGATTGGAGATAGTACTCCCGACGTTGAATTAAAGGTTGTAGGTGCCTTATGTGTGAAAGCAAATGCAGACGATTGTGCAGGAGCAACTGCAGGTACTATATATGCAAATAATACGAGTGTACAGAGTGCTGACTTGGCTGAAATGTATAAGGTGAGTGACCTCACTATTGAAGCTGGTGATATCGTAAGTCTAGATCCAAATGCAATTGCAGAGGTGCAAAAATCTAATTTAGATAATATTGAGAATGTGATGGGTGTAGTTTCGACTGCCCCAGGACTTCTTATGAATGATAGTAGGGATGATAACTCGAGGCCGATAGGTTTGATAGGTAAGCTACCTGTTAAGGTTATGACAACTGGAAGAAGTATTACTAAGGGTGATGTGATAACCGCTTCAACCCTTCCAGGTATAGGTGTTATGAGGGATGATCCTGGTATGGTCGTGGCTAAAGCTTTAGAAGAAACCTATGATTGGAATGAAGATACTTGTACATCCGTTGATAATATTTCTGAAATAGTCTGGCCTATAGACGAGGGTAGGAATGAGAGTAAACCATGCTTTAAGGTTATGGTTGATTCCTTTGAATCTGAAATTCGTGACTCTATGATGATTAAATATAATCTCACCCTTATGGATAGTGTGTATATAGGTAAGATAATGGCTTTTGTTGATGTAGTTTGGTTTCAACCACAGTGGATTAGTGATGATATGGCAAAGATAATCTCTGACTATAATAATGGAATACTTGGAGGTAATGGAGGAGGGTGGACATATGATGACGGAGCACTAAAGACCGATAAGGAGGTCTCTGTAGGGAGTATTAGTGGAAACACACTCTCCTTCAATATCCTCTCGGGTGGAGTCCTAAATATAGGTAATGGGAACTTGGTTGCAGATTCTGGAGGAAATCTTTCATTGGCAGGGGATCTGATTCTGGGAGGTAGGTTGAAATCAAATAACGGTAGTATTCTGTTGGAGATTGGAGCAGGGGAAACCGACCTATTTGCAATACATAATAATCAGGGAGAGGTCGTGTTTAGTGTAGACGGTAAGGGTAAGGTAGGGGGGAAGGGTGTATATAGGAGTGAGTGGGTTAGAGTTGAATCAAATAGTCGCGTGAGAGTGAGCCATAACTTCGGTGTCACTCCATCCAATATTAATATTATAAAGGCTGATAACGTGCAGGGTTATGGATTTACATCTAAGGGACTAGGCACTGAATTCTATTATGAATACTACGATAGTAATGCTATAGAGGTGTATAATACAACTAATAATGTAATATATGTTAAACTTACATTAGAAAAGTAGCGTAAATTATTATTTATATGTATTATGGGAATAAATGTTGGAGATGTATTAAAGGAACATAAGAAAATACTATTAGGAGCGCTAGGGGTTGTAGGTATGGTGGTAGTGCTAGGAATCGTATTCTCGAATGGTTCAAATATCTTTACATTAAGCGATAATATTACAGGAGGAGGCGTTAAAGATTTGGTAGACTCAGATAGTAACAATAGTAAAAAGTATAGTTCGGCTCCTGCGATGCAAATCAGCAGTTCTAGTGACTATACAGCAACTCTCAATACCGATTACGGGCAGATAGTTATCGACCTATATGAGAAGGAAGCGCCAATTACTGTTAACAATTTCGTTTTCCTTTCTAAAGAAGGCTTCTATGATGGACTTACATTTCACAGAGTAATCAGGAATTTTGTGATACAAGGAGGTGATCCTCTAGGTAATGGAACAGGTGGTCCAGGTTATCAATTTGCAGACGAGATGGATGCAAATGCGATGGGGTTAGGGTCACTCAAAGTTAGTGAGGCTACATATCTTCGGTCTTTCTATCCTAGCTACGAAATTAATGAGAATCTCAATATGAGTGTGAAAGACTTCTACGAATTAAAAGGGTATACATATTACACTGGAAAGAGTGGCTATAAGTTTGAACCTTATGTAATTGCTATGGCTAACTCAGGTCCAGATACCAACGGTTCTCAATTCTTTATAGTTTCCAAAGGCTTTACAGGTGACTACCTTAACGGTAAGCACACTGTATTTGGAAGGGTTATATCTGGATTTGATACCGTAGATAAGATTGAGAAAGTTAACGTAAATTCAAATGATATTCCAACTTCTAAGGTAAAGATTAGAGAGATTATTATTACCGAGAAGTAGTTCATTTCGATTTCATCTCTGTGAGGTATCATTAGATATGCCTCACAATTTTCAAATAACATATCACTATTTAATTGGAGCTTTCATAGCAGGAGTTTTGCTGGGCTACGGTATCTCATACATACTTCCAATCAATACTCTGTTGGATATTCAAGTAAAGGGGAGGAATGTTAAGATCGCTGATGTTAAAGGTGCTAAGAATCCTATTGATATCTCTACAATTGAAACATGTGATATACAGGTGGAAGTTGCTGGGGCTGTGAATCGTCCAGGAGTATTCTGTTTCACAGAAGGGGATATCGTTAACAAGGCTTTAATTGCTTCTGGAGGGCTAAATAGGTTGGCAGCAAATAGGTATGTATCACAGAGGGTAAACCTGGCAGAAAAGCTTACAGGTAATCAGAAAATCTATATACCCTATGAAGATGATCTGAAGTGTGACCTTATTAAGTTTATTCCCGATACTAATCTAGGTAATTATATCGATGGGGAGAGTAATACGTGTATTAGTATTAATAGCGCTACGCAGAAAGAATTGGAAACTCTTAAGGGAGTGGGTGCGGTTACTGCTGGCAAGATTATTAGTGGTAGGGCATATTCTAAGGTGGAGGAGATAAAGGAGAAGGGAGGGGTTAGCGAGAAGCTCTTTGAATCTATCAAGGCCTATATATGTTTATAGCTACTAGAATCATATATAGCCAATATCGAAGATTGTGTAGGGTAGTAGATTGGTATTATTTCCATCTGATAATAAATCCACTGGTATCTGTGCCTGTTCTGATCTTTCTCTTTATCTCAATATGTGTTTCGAAATTTTTTGGTGAATCTCCTACATTTTATATAGCTTTATTAGTCCTATATTCTGCCATCTTTATATTCAAGTCTGACTTATATCGGTTAATTATTTTTATATCTATCTCCATTATCCTATCCTTTCTCCCTTTATACCAAACCTTTATAAATTTGGAGAAACAGGAGAGTGCGAGTATTGGGGTGGCAGATGGAGGAGGGTATGGTAGAGAGTTGGAGGTGAAGATAGGCAATAGGGTGAGGCAGAAGAATACATATCAGAATGCATGGGGAAAGGTAGGTGGAGATGTTAATGTGTATCTTCAACTTCCTAGATACCCTGAGATTAGAAGGGGAAGTACTTGTACTGTACATGGCGATGTAGATATTGCGGATCTTTCAACTGGTTTTGGGCAGTACTTGAAGAAGAATACCACCTTTCTATTTATGAAGGTCTCTAGGTTTGAGTGTAATGAACAGCAGGTTGGGTTTATGTACAGCCTCTATGATATTAAAGATGTAGCTATATTTCAGATTGAAAGGTATATCAGTGAGCCAAATGCTTCTCTACTGATTGGTATGATGTTTGGAGATGATCGCGTGTACACGGAGGATTTTCAAGAGAAGATTAGAGCGACTGGTCTATCTCATATCGTAGCTGCGTCTGGTTATAATATCGCTTTTGTTCAAGGCGCAATTGAAAAAGTCCTATTTCCATTTAATATCCGAAAACGGAAGGTAATATCGATTATCTTATTAGTCATGTACTGCTTTATAGCTGGAAATACCGGATCAATTTTGCGAGCATTATATTCTAATGTAATTGGAGTTTTAGCACGTTTGATAGGCTTTCCACTTCCCGCTATTTTTAATCTGCTTCTTGTTGGTATGGTAATGCTTCTTATTAAACCTTTGTATCTCTATGACATAGGTTTTCAGCTTTC
>CAZUOO010000007.1:25602-31278 GCA_964621555.1 uncultured Candidatus Saccharibacteria bacterium
TTCTAGCTTATATAATAGATTTACAGTTCATTATTCTCAATATTGTAGTGGAAAAGATGGGTAGTATTGGGTTTGCCGTAATGAATATAGGGTGCTTATTACCAGTTATAGCGATAGCTGCGGTTTCCGCGACTGCCGTAGTTTCTATTTATCGTAATTCAATTACGGTATTGAAATGACGGGGATGCATACTTGGGTTGGCAAGGCGTTGCTCGCACTGCTTATATGTATGGTCCTATATTACGCACGACTATATACCATCTCTGCGGGTTCTACGTTGGTCTTTTTTGATGTGGGGCAGGGGGATGCAACTTTGGTAATGGTAGAGGATGTGGTGGTGCTTATAGATGGTGGGCCTGACTCCTCCTTTGTACATGAATTACATAGGTATTTGGATGCAGGTATTAAGATTGACTACCTTGTACTAACTCATTTCCATCAGGATCATATTCTCGGGCTATTCGAGGTGGCGAAGCGGTATGAGGTGGGTACTGCTATTTTACCTACCTCGTGTATTAATAACGATATGTATTGGGAGTTTGTAGATATGATTACGGCATCATCCGTCGTGTTTACCAACTATGTGGATTTCAAATTTGTAGGTGATCACTTGGAGGTTGAGTATGGGGATGATGTTTCTAAATGTTTTGTATCTCAGAAGGATGTAAATAATTCTTCGGTGGTTGTATTAGTGTCGTATGAGGAGAGTATTGTTGCGTTGATGGGAGATGCCGAAACAGCTCGGGAGGATTTATTGCTGGCTTCTGGTTTGCTCCCCCCTGATATTTCTATACTTAAAGCAGGTCATCATTGCTCGGATAGTTCGTCGCAATTCAAACTTCTCTCATATCTATCTCCATCTTTAGTGGTCTGTAGCTATGGGAAGGATAATATGTATGGGCATCCAGGCTCGCAGGTACTCGATTATTTGAGGTATTTAAATATTGACCATATGGATACAGCAAATGAGGGAGATATCATTATTAATTTATAGCAAAGAGATGTATACTTTACATAACTAATGTGAAGTTTTAATTACGTGGGCAACCTAGAATATTTAAAAATGCTATTAAACTTCCCAAGATACTATAAAGGGGGGAAGGATATCGTGTTGGCTAAGAAGTTGGAGGAGATGTATAAGGCGAAAAAGGTCTACCTATTTTCCAACGCTCGAACTGCTGAGTATGTTTTTCTTAAATCTCTTGGACTGCCTCTGGATTCTGAAGTCCTTCTTCAAGCTTTTACATGTAATGCGGTTGTTAACCCCATACTATGGTTGAAGCACAAACCGGTGTATGTTGATATAAACCCACAGCGATACACAATAGATATTGAATCTCTTAAGCAAAGGTATACGGATAATAGTGAAGTACTAATAGTTCAGCATACGTTTGGAATTAATGGGTTGACGGATAGTATTAATAAATATGCTAAAGAGAAAGGATTATATATTCTTGAAGATTGTGCCCATGCACTAGGGAATACGGATTTAGGTACTAAGGGTGATGCCGCTATTGTAAGTTTTGGTATAGAAAAGATTCTTTCAACTAGGGTAGGTGGTGCCCTCATTGTTAATAATGTTGAATTAATAAATAGGATTGATCAGGAGTATATTAATATCTCCAAGATGTCTTTCCTTGATACCTTTCTTTGGATGCTAAATCCAATTATTTGGAGAGGGGTTCGTAAATTGGGAGTGTTTCAGAAGGTTGTTTCACTCCTTCTTAATCGTTTAGGGATTGTGAATATGGGTTTCTATGCTCCTGAAAATAGGGGGATGAGGCCAGGGAAGTACCCAAGGAAACTTCCAAGTGTTTTGTCTGCCGTCGTTTTAGATCAGCTGCAGGGAATTGATAAAAACCTTTCACATAGGGAATATATTAATGATTTATATGCTAGTGCATTGGATGTTCCACATCTGAGAGGTGTTTCTAGTGTACGTTTCCCGCTTGTCGTTAAGGATGTGCAAGTGCTAAATATGGTTAAAAAGGTTTTAGATAGTAGGTCAGTATACTATGGCGATTGGTATAATCCTCTCATATATCCTGCTTCTACTCATATAGAATCGATGGGGTATAGGTGGAGTGACTGTCCGGTAGCAGAGGAAATCTCAAGGCATATTCTTAATCTTCCCACAGGTGCTAGTGTCTCTAAGGCTCATGCATTGGAAATTTCAAGGTTGGTTCGAGACGTATTGAAGCAGGCTTAGTTCCTCTTCTTGTTTCACATCTTATTTCTTCGATGTATAACTTCTTTGAAGTGCAGTTATTTATTTAATACCAACGTTTATGTTCCTATTGGTCTTTGCTGTTGTTAATGGTGAATATGTAGTTTGTATATATTCCTCAATGTTGTTCCACGGGATTCAGGGCTATTTTGGCATAATCTGATGGCTGAGTTTATGCGGTATGAGGTATGTAAGTAGGTGGGTGTTTTTTTAGTGTGTAGATTCTTATGTTTGATATCTAATATCCGTGTGTAACATATGTTTATGAGGTGTTGTATGTTGTAATTTAGGTTGTATAGATATATAATCAGCATAGAAAGAAGAGTATATATATGAGGATTATAGAGAGTTGGGTGCAGTGGAAACTCAACATTTGAATATATAGAAAAGAGCTTTTGTTCGTCCAGAAGAAAGCATTTATGCAAGTATGGACAGTATAATAAGTCGTACAATATCATTATATTGTATGAGAATTAGGGTGGCACCACGGTAACTCCGTCCCTAAATCACATCGTAGTGGTTTAAGGATGGGGTTTTTTGTTATATAATAGTCACTGCGTGTGCCCGTAGCTCAACTGGAAGAGCAACTGCCTTCTAAGTAGTAGGTTGTCGGTTCGACTCCGGCCGGGCACGCCATTTAACAATGTTCCCATTATTTAACCTTCGTATGTACCTGTAGCTCAATTGGATAGAGCATTGGTTTGCGGAACCAAAGGTTAACGGTTCGATTCCGTTCAGGTACGTATATGAATTGTATATTAATATGGAGTATTATTAATATAATGCGCCTGTAGCTCAACTGGATAGAGCACTAGTCTTCGGAACTAGGGGTTGAGGGTTCGACTCCTTCCGGGCGCGAATATAATTAAGATTTCGCTAATAATGAAGTTCAAAATAGAAAGAGAGGTTTTTGAGAAGTTTCCTAATCTCTTTGTCGCTATTCCGGTTATATATGGATTTGATAATAGCTGGAATGATGCCAGGAGGGTATTGATTGATGGTCTTAAGAGTGATGGCGAAGAAGGTTTAAGAAAGAGGTTTTCAAGCGCCGAGGAGTATTCTTCTAGTGATTATGTTTCTACATATTTTGATGCATTTAGAAAGTTTGGAGCTAATCCCAAAAAGGTTAAACCTACTCATTTCGCTCTCGGGAAGCGTGTTATAGAAGGGGGAAAACTTCCCTCAATAAATCCGATTGTAGATGTGTATAATTCCTTCAGTATTAAATATGTAACTCCATTTGGAGGTGAGGATTTAAATACTGTCTATGGAGATTTTATCCTTAAATTCGCAGAAGGTAATGAGCATTGGATGGGAATTGGGGAGGAATATGCGAAGTCTCCTAAGCAAGGAGATTTGGTGTGGGGGGATTCCTTCGATATTTCCACCCTATCTTTAAACTGGAGACAGTGTGATAGAACCAAATTGGTGGAAAGCTCCACAAGTGGCTACTTTATTATGGATGGATTTAAGGGAGTGAATGAAGAAAATATCAAGTCCGTTGCTAAAGAATTTTCAGAGTTTATAGTTAAAAACTTTGGAGGAAAGTTTGAAATCATCATTCTAGATATTGATCATAGCGAATCAGAAATTGATTTTGTTTCCAAAAGTGTTGAGGGAGTTGAATTGCCCACTATTGAATCTGAAGATAAGAGGGAATCTATAAAGGTAGAGAAGAAAAAGCTGGCGTTTGAATATACTGAAAATACAGTGGAATATGAAATACAGCAGGAATTATATCGTGCATTTGGGGGGAAAGTTGAGTTAAGCAATATTGATGTTTCAATCTCTAAAAATAGTAAATACGGCGACTATTCTACAACCGTTTTAATGAGAGTCGCTACAGAGTTTAAACTTCCACCAATGGAATTGGGAAATAGTATTTTGAAAAACTTAGGAGGAGTTATAACAAAGGCAGAGGTTGTTGCCCCAGGGTTTATTAACATTTTCTTAAATAAAGGTTTTAAAAAAGAGATTGTTAATCAATATTCTTCTGAGTTTGGTAGTAGTGATATAGGGAAGGGAAAGAAGATGATGGTAGAGTTTGGTCAGCCTAATACCCATAAGGCATTACAGTTAGGTCATTTCAAAAGTGCTGTCACTGGACTTCCAATTGCCAATCTATACAGAAACCTAGGATATGAGGTTATAAAGGCCAACTACTTTGGTGATATTGGTTTGCAGGTATCAAACTGTATATGGGGAATTATAAATAGGAATGGTACTTGGTATTCAAAGTTTTCTAAGGAAGATCTTGAGGAGATTAAAGAGAATCTTGCAGGGATAGTTTCTGAAAAAGGTATTGATGAAGCTGCTAAATACTTAGATCAAAGTTATGTATTGGGGCGTAAACTATCCACCGAGAAAGAGAATGTATTGGAGGAAGTTAGAGATATTAATATGAAGATCTACAATAGGTCAGATGAGTTAATTATTGAACTCTATGAATATACCCGAGATATTAGTATTAAACATCAGGATAAGGCATTTAAGGAACTAGGGGTTGAGTATGATGTGCAATATCCTGAGTCTGTAGTATGGAAGTTAGGTAAACAGATTGTATTGGATAATGTGGGAGACATATTTGTTGAGGATGATGGTGCAATAATATTTGAAGGTGAGAAGCATGGATTGCAGAGATGGGTCTTTTTAACTTCCGCAGGTTTTCCTTCATATTCGGGTAAGGATCTTGGCTTGGCTATTACAAAGTTTAAAGAGTACCCTGATTTGGATCTCGCTATAGTCACCACATCGGTTGAGCAGAATGCATATTTCAAGGCATTGATTAAGGCACTGGAGTTAATAGATAGCTCCTTCGTAGGTAAGTATAAGCATATTGGATTTGGTTGGTTGTTGTTTAAGAATAAGAAGATGAGTTCGAAAACTGGTAATAATGTTAAATATACTGACCTAATAGCAGAGGCTGAGGATATTGCTAGAAAGAATATTTCAAGTGAGAAAGACTATAGTGAAGATCAGAAAGATAGTATTGCCCATACTATAGCCATGGGAGCATTGAAGTTTGCCATTCTTTCGCATGAATTGCATAAGGATATTAACTGGGATATTGATAAGTTCATGAGTATGAATGGCTTTGCAGCTCCATACATCCTATATTCATATGCAAGAGGGAGAAGTATATTGAGTTCTGGTAACTATGTATATTCTAATGAGGAGATCTCATTGGAGGATGTTTTAAATAGTGATATAGAATTGTCATTATTGAAGAAGATAGGGGAGTTCCCTGATTTGGTTAAGAGTGCCGCTTTGGGTATTTCTCCTCATTTAGTTTGTAGATATTTGTATGAGCTTTCAGAGTTTTTTAATCGTTTCTATGGAGAGTTTAATATTCAGAATGAGAAGAATGGTATGGTTAAGGAGAGTAGGTTGAGGCTTGTACATATTACTACCGATGTTATTAAAAAAGGGTTGGATATTCTAGGTATAGA
>CAZUOO010000008.1:0-27152 GCA_964621555.1 uncultured Candidatus Saccharibacteria bacterium
GACAAGAGAGTTTAGGATATTTGAAAAGGATAATTTCATATAAACAATATGTAATATTTATTATTCAAATACTACCATTAATTTGAGTAAGTGCAAATAATCTTTAACCTACCCCCTTCTATAATCATAGAAGACCTCATAAACACAAAGTGTAGCAAATGCAAAAAGGACAGGAAAGAAGAGAAACTCCTCGAGAGGAAAGCCTGTATCAAAAATGCTGACCCAACCGATATAATTACTCGCAGGGAAACTCCAATACCCTAACGAAGTAGATATACTCTCAAATACTAACGAGTGGAAAAAGAAAAATACTCCAACTCCAATAAACCTAGATAAGTACCTAGGATTTTTGATAATAACCAAGATAGGAAAGATTACAAAAGCAGGGATTCCCAATATCAAGTATGGATTACCAAGGGAAAAAAGGTTCTCATTGAAAGCATAAAGTAGAAGTATCACATTCGCAGAAATTACAAGTGAATACATAAGGAAATTATTCAAACTATTCTCTACATAAGACCTATTCCTATCTACGAAATACTCATAAAACATTATGATGTAATAGACAAATAGAAAACCCCATACTAAATCATCCAGAGGAAGAATATTGAAAATCTTTGGAAGGACAGTACTATTCACCACCCACGACCCACTCGCAGTAATAATAAAATCTGCAATGAAACCAGCTATAACACCAAATACAATTCCAAATACCAAGCTTCTAAGGACATGTTCTTTAGCTCGATATGACAGATATAAAGCTGGTATACCGTAAAAGATAATTGACCCATATAGAAAATCTAAATTGAAGTGGTACTGAAGAAATGCGAGCACAGGAATAGCGAGAATAAGAAGGATCAAATCTGTTCTTTTAGAACTACTCATTTAAGAAGATCTTCAATTCTAATATATTCACCAAAATTCATTCTATCTATACTACTCCACTTCTTAAGCTCCTTATACTCCATTTTATCCGACAAGAGAATAAATAAAGCTTTAAGCTCCTTCTCAGTAACAAGCATAATCAACCTAGCAGGAAACCTCAGCTTACTCTCAACCGCTAACATATATTGATCTCCCCTTTTCGAAAACCAGAAAGATTCAAGCATAAACCATTCATATTGAGCCCCCATTGTTTCAATTCCCCTTGTATTAATTTGATGTGTAACATCCACAGGAGGAGTGGTACCAAGAACATAGAAAAGGAACAGTAATGCAATTATAGAAGCCATTAAACCGTAATGCCCAAGTACAGCCAAATACATAATGAAGAGGAGTAATACTCCTGTGATAATCAGAAATGTCTTAGGGTTAAAGGGTTGATTAAATCTCATAGGAGCTTCCCACTCATACAACTTCACTTTCTGAACAACTTTCTTCTCCCCCACTTCAACTTCTTTATCCATTTTAACCTTTCCTAATACCACCTTCTCCCTTCTCAAGTCCTTTTGCTTTTGTACAGCCTTTTTAGCAAGTCGCTCAACCTCTTCTTCTCTTTTTCTCAATTCCAATTCACCTGAAAGCACTTTCGCAATATCACTAAGTTCACTGACAAGTTTGGATTTTTTAGAAGGTTTTAAATTTTTCATATAATAATCATATAACAGTTAGGAGGATAATAACAAGTAAGAGAGCAATTGATCCCCAAGGAAACACAAGGACACTAAATACATTTAAGAGGAAACCTCCAATAAATGAAGTTGCAATTATAATCCCCCACTTCATAGCCACCTTGAAATTAGGAAACTCACTCCAGCTATATGCAAGAAACTTCTGGGTAAGAAAGATGGTAAGGGATATAAACGACTGAATGAATATAAAAAGCAGTATTAACACGGTACTAAGGTTGTACCAGTTAACCTCATTACCAAAGTTGTATGGAAGGAAATAGTCTAGAGAAAATAAATATATCAAAAAAATTACAGATGTAATCAAGAGAACTAATTGTGTAAATAGAAATTTCATTTTGTATTAGATATAGGTCTTTTAGCTATATACATTTGAGAATACCCTTTAGATATTAAAATCTATTTATATATCATATGAACATTCTCATTATAGAAGATTACCCTTCCGTTGCCCAGATAACCAAAAACATACTAGAGAGTAACGGATATATGGCAGAAATAAAGACTTCAAACAATGTAAGAGATATTAAATTCAGTGAAAACCTCTATGACCTAATAATTGCCGATATAAACTTAAAGCATGTAAAAGTTTTTCCTCTGATTAACTACATTAGAAAAGAATGCAAAGAGATACTAATAATGGGACTTTCCAGCAAGGCAACCTGGAAAGAAAAGGTAGAGTTTCTAAACAACGGTGCGGACGATGTGATTGACTACCCCTATGCCATACAAGAGCTACTTGCAAGAATAAACTCATTAGCCAGAAGGCCTAAACCTAGAATAGAGAAATACCTTAGGTACAGAGATATTAATATTGATACGGACTTGAAATATGTAACAGAGGAGAAGAAAGAAGTTCCATTAAGAAGACGCGAGTACAATCTCCTTGAATATCTTGTGAGAAATAAAAACAGGATGATATCTAGAAATGAACTATTGGATAAAGTATGGGACTACAGAAAGATGACAACCTCAAATACAGTGGATGTTCATGTAAAAAGGTTGAGGGATAAACTTCAAGACAAAGAGATTATAAAAACAATCCACGGTTTTGGATATGTAGTAAAGGACGAAGACTAGATCATCATTGGCATTATGAGATGAATGAAATCATCATCTCCCTTGATTTTGAAGACACCTGGTTTAACAGGTTCTGAACATTCAAGTACTAACTCTTCTCCATCAAGATTGGTAAGCATATCTCCTAAAAACCTAGCACTAAAGGCAATTTTAATAGAGTTACCTTCCATTGCACCCTCAAATATACTTCGGTTACTTCCTACTTCTGATTGAGAAGCAGAAAGAGCCACAACATTATCCTTAGGCTCGAGATCTAATATAATCTTATTCCCCAATACACTTCGAGCAATAATATTGGTAACTTTCAATGCACTAGCAAAATCATCCTTCTTAGCTGTTACCTGAGTCTTGAATCCTGTAGGAATGATCTGTTTATACTCAGGATACTGGCCATCGATAAGTCTAGATACAATATCCACATCTCCAAATCTAAATACAACTTGGTTACGATCCTCTACCACATACAGTGAGACCATCTCTTTATCATCCATCCCCATTTCAGAAACAACAAAGGCTAATTCTTGCAAGGCCTTAACAGGAACAAGCAAATTAACATCTTTTGTAGACTCACTCTTAACCTTAATGGTCTGCTTTGAAAGTCTAAGACCATCAGCAGAAACAAATGAAACAGATTTCCCTTCAATCTCAATCCTAACACCTGTAAGAACAGGCTTAACATCATCAGAAGCTGCTGCAAAAGCAACTCTCTTAACGGATTTAAGAAGATCTGACTGTGGAATTTTCAAAATAGGAGCCTCTTTATCAACGGTAACCACATGAGGATAATCATCAGAAGGTATTGTATGGAATTCCGCATTATTATTAACAGTTGCCACTGTAACCATTTGCTTATCAAGAGAAACATCTACCTTCTCAGAAGGAATACTATGTACAAACTCAGAAAGCTGTTTAGCGGGTACTGTAACCCTACCCTCAGATTGAACATCAGCTCCAATCCATGTATTAATCCCAATCTCTAAATCGGTAGCGGTTAAATGAACCTTACCGTTTTTAGCTTCAAAAAGAATATTATTTAATATTGGAAGTCCTGGTTTAGAATTAACCACCCTACTTACAATATTTAAATACTTAGCAAATGTATCTTGGTTACAAGAAAATTGCATCTTCTTTATAAATCTAAAAGTTATCTAGTTCGGGGCTTTACCTAGTATACAATGTGTAAAGGTGTGGGTAAAGGTATTTCATTATTAATTTATTATCTCTCTCTTCTCTCTATATATTATATAAATAGTAGTTGTAATAGTAGGGAGTATGTATATGTCTATATCTTACCCCTACTCCTCCGCTCTATATCTCTCTTACACGCTTTTCCTATACTTGCCCGCTGTTGATAACTGTTTTCTTTTACCTACCACATACTGCAATAAAAGATATTAAAGATAAAGAATTTCTTTAATTGTGTATTTGTGGGTAACTTTCGTGGACTCTATAAGGCAATTGTAAGCGAGTTTGTGGTTATATATAAAATAGGAAATCTTGTTGCTATAACCTCTCTACCTGCTTACAATCTTTTTTGATGTGTAGAACTCGGGAGGTTTCGGATAGCTTTCTTAAAGTTATCCACCTAGCTTTCCGCAGTTATCCTAATCTTGATTTACAGGTATCTATTTTATCTTTAAATCTACTATCATCTTTCATCATATCTTCAATCTTTTCACATGCATGAAGTACCGTTGTATGGTCACTTCTATTAACCTCTCTAGCTACCTTCTCTAATGGAAGTCCTAACTCTGTTCTTAACATATACATGATTACCTGCCTTGCTGTTGCTAGATATGCAGTCCTTCTTTTTCCTTTGATATCCTTAGCGCTTACGTCGAATACCTCACATACCACATCTATTATTCTCTCAGGTCTAATTCTCTTTCGCTTGCTCTCTATATCTACCTGTAATGATTGAGCTATCTCTTCTAGCGAAGATGCTTTTCCTAACCTTTGCAGGGAGATTACCTTCACTGCAGCCCCCTCCAATTCCCTCACATTGTTTTCCACATTCTTGGCTATCAGCTCTAGCACGTCCCTTTCTAAAGTTGCACCTTGTTCTGCCGCAATCTGTTGTAGTATTGCGAGACGGGTTTCATAATCAGGGGCTTGGAGATCGGCCACCATTCCTCCTGCAAACCTTGATCGAAGTCTGTCTGTAATATTTTGAATCTCTTTGGGAGGTCTATCCGCAGCCATTACCAGCTGTTTATTTGCTTGATATAGTGTGTTGAAGGTATGGAAAAGCTCTTCTTGTGTTTTGGGATATGTTTCTACGAATTGTATATCGTCAATAATCAGTACATCTATCTCTCTATACTTCTTTCTAAACTTCTCATTGGTTCTATTTCTAATTGAATCTATTAGTTCATTGAGGAATTGTTCAATGGGGACGTATATAACCTTCTTATCCGGATACTTATTTATGAACTCATTACCTATTGCCTGCATCAAATGGGTCTTCCCTACTCCCGTTGAGCCGTAGAAGAAGACAGGGTTATATAATGTGCCTACCTCTTTTACAATTGACTCTGCAACTGCATGTGCCAGAGCATTGTGTGACCCCACAATGAAGTTTGAAAATAGATACTTGGGATTGAGTTGTGCACTTCTTGCCACCGCATTTCTATCCGAGTTTATCTTCTCTTGTACTACGCTAAATATATTGGCCCCTTCTTCTGCCTGTACCTCGATATCTTTAATAGTTTTTGGTGCACTTTTAAGCGAAGACCTAACAGATATTACAAAGTCCAACTTCTGACCAGTTGCTTGTGTTAGGCTTTTAGATACCAATGACCTATGGTATGACTCTATCCATTCTCTTTGAAAACCTTGTTCGCAACTAATCTCCGCAATTCCATTAGCTATTCTTTCTAAATACACACCCTTAAACCATGTGGTGAACTGTCTTGGGGTTACATACATGCGGATATTTTCTGATACAACCTTCCAAATATCCTCTACGTCAAAGTTAACACTTTCTTTTGATATGTCTCTCTTCTCGGATATTACGGGCTTTTCTAACTCTAAGTTACCAGCCATTTTAAAATGGTTTAACTTTAAATAATCGTTGGGCAGTTATTTCGAACGTTGAGATAGTAATATCAGATTTGTGGATAAGTTGGCAAGTGTATTTGAAGAGGTATTGTTGTAGAGGCCTTTCCCCCTATTCTATTGTAGATGTATGAAAGTCTAAATCCCTGAAGACCTCCTGCTCTCTATATTGTATAATGTTAAATAAAATTATTGACTTAGTATCATTACTTACACTGACTTCTACAATTCTAAGGAGTACTTCGCCAAATCGCTTGAAACCTTTAATGGGGCTACTATTCCAGATGAAAAGGCCATCCAAACCCAACTCAAATTTACCTTACTACCTTTAACGCTCAACAAGGATGGTGCTCGCAGAGTTTCAGATGCGGTTGTATTCTCTCATTTAATAGACGATGTCTGTGATAATAAAGATTCCTTAAATACCGATGACCTATCAAATCTCTCCATTGCATGTAACTCTTTTAATCGCTACAGTGGGTTAACTGGGCCACAGTTTGACGAAGGACTTGATGATTATAAGCGCACTGAAAGAACTTCGGAGCAGAATAAGCTTCTTCAATCATGTCTAACTGTTCTCTCCGTGAAGTATCATGCAACTTACCAAAGAGATCTGGGCTCTGATATTGAGATATTGACTAAGGATATGCCTACAGGACTTTATAATATGGAAGCCTTTCAAGTAGGGTTACTTAAGATTATGATTGCGGGCTTTATACAAAACTCCCAGGATACTAATCAAAGACAAATCTTTCTAGATACGTATAATCGATTGTGTAACAACTTCATAGGCGATCCGGACTCGCTCTCAAGTATCAATTCAAATGTTGTTAAAGTCTCATGGGGATCAGGTGTTCAGTCTATGTTTGCATCACTTGGTGAAGTTATGGATCACCCTAGCTATCCAGCAATGATTGATAATTTTGATATTTTGTTAGCCCCCCTAGTCTACTTAACCAATAATCATGAGGAAGATACTGGGGTAGATTGGAAAGGTGATATTGATAACCTAGAAGACGATTTTATTCAAAGTATGCGACTTGCTGTTGCAAAATTACAAACTCTCATGGATACAACTCCTGCCCTTAAATATCTTTATGTGCAAAAAATAGGACAGCTTGTTGGGGGATCTCTCCAGATTCTTGAGATAGACCGCAAGCACAATTATCCAATTAACTCGGAAGAATTTAAAAAGCTGAGAAACTTCTATCGTAGAGAGTTACCTCTTCTTCTTGGTAAATATATACTTTAAAGTTTGGTTAGGGTAAATTATATGTATGTCTTGGTTTACTCCGTCCAATCGAAAAATAAAGAAGCACTATTCACTTAAAGATATTCAAGTAATATCAGAGGTTTCTGAGGGAATATTATCAACTCTAAATTTAGAGGACCTATTACAAAGGGCGGTAGATAATGTTATCTCCAGATATGGGTTCCTAGGAGGAGTGTTTCTTCTCAAAGATGGTAATACTCTCTACGCAAACACAATTTCGAAGGGAAAGATCGCACTGAAGTTCTTAAACCTTATAGATAAACCTGTATCCTCTCTTAAAACTGATATTCTTGGAAACAAGGATAACTATATTGTTAAGAGTATAATTAAAAAGCAGATAGTAGTCGGGAATGACCTTTTGGATTTCACTAGAGGAGTAATCCCTGATAATCTAGGGGATCTTGCTAAAAGATTAACCAATACAAGGTCGTGTATATCAATTCCTGTACAGTTTGATGGAAAAGTCTTTGGGGCATTCTTCATATCGGAAAGTTCCAAAACTGATTTCACATTTGAACTTCCCGTTCTCGAAACTTTTTCAAATCAGTTAGCAATCGCAATCATCAACTCTCGATTGTATGAAGCTACCGAGAAACAGGTGAAGGTATTAGAAGATAAAAATAGAGAGATGCAAGCCCTACGTAGAAGAGAACAAGATATGATGGATATAATGGGACATGAACTCCGTACTCCCCTCTCCATCATTAGAATCTCCCTCGGATTACTTCAAGATAAACTAAGTAGAAAGGTAACTAAAGACCCTGTCTGTGATTCATATCTAAATAGAATTAAGGAAGCCCTTGATAGAGAGACTAGACTCCTCGAAGCCATGTTAAACAGTACAAAGATAGAGTCAGAGAAAATGGAGATGAGGTTTGAGAAAGTAAATGTGGACTCTATTGTAAAAGACGCTATGTTAGCCATGAGCAGTAAAGCTAGAAAGAAGGAGCTCCAGTTTATCTACAAACCTCCTGCCTCCACTCCATTTGTATATGCAGACTCTGTAAGGTTGGGAGAGGTAGTTGATAATCTCGTATTAAATGCAATTAAATATACTGAGAAAGGGTCGGTAACCATTCAAATCACGGAGGAAGAAGAGAACCTTAGAATATCGGTAACTGATTCAGGCATTGGAATACCCGCAGAAGATATCCCTCACCTTGGTGAAAAGTTCTACCGTGTAGGTCAATATAGTAATAATGAGTTGGATAGGAAGAAGCGAGCTAAGCTTGAGGAGAAACAAATGATGCTAATTAAGCCAGGAGGTACGGGTTTAGGATTGTACGTTTCATACAACCTTGTTTCGTTAATGGGAGGTAGTATTGACGTTAAAAGTGTTGTAGGGAAAGGGTCTACATTCTCTTTCTCCCTTCCAAAATACACAAATCAACCCGATTCCCACTCTAAAAAGACTACAGAAAAAGATGTATTTAAAAGACTAGGATTTACACGAAGAAGATCATAAGCTATAATCCACAAGATTATGAAAAGAACTTGGCAACCAAAAAAGATGAGGAGATTGAAAAAACTCGGCTTTCTAGCTAGGAGTGCAACTACTGGTGGAAGAAAGGTTCTTGCCTCTCGAAGGAGAAAGGGAAGAAAGAGTTTAACAGTTTCTGAAGAATTCAAACTAATGAGGAAGAACCCTAAAGCTAAAGCAAGATAATTAGGAATATTATGTTCCCTAAGGAAAATAAACTCTCTGAAAGCGAATTCAAATATGTTTACGAAAAGGGTTTTAGAGCCAAAGGAAGATTTGGCGTATTAATTGCCCTTAAACCACTCGACTCCACTACGTATAAAGTGGGGTTTGTTGTAAATAAGAAGATTGGTGATGCTGTTGCTAGGCATTTAATGACCAGAAGACTTAGATCTCTGTTTAGAAAAGAGCTTGAAAAAGCTCCACTACCATACCTCTTTCAATACATTGCATATAAAGCTCCAAACTCGTACTCTGAACTAGAAGAAGATTTTCAAACTCAGTATTCACAAATACTCAATCATTTCGAGGTATAATTAGACATATGAAGTGGATATTTCTTATATTAATACGTATATATCAAAAGACCTTATCCTATGATCACGGAATTATGGGGAAGATTTTCCCATACACCCGTTACTGTCGCTTTACCCCTACCTGTTCTGCCTATAGCTATGAGGCTATATATAAATACGGGGCGATTAAGGGAGGAGCTCTTTCCATCAACAGGGTTCTAAGATGCAAGCACCCTACTCCCGCAGGTACCTACGATCCAGTCAAATGATTTTACATTTACTGCATTTCTAGTATAATTCAGCAGTTCAGATTTATTAGATTCATATATGTTAGCAAATATTTGGAATGCTCTCCTATTCCACCCGTTTTTAAATATACTTCTCGTTAGTTACAACCTTCTTTGGGATAACTTGGGGTTGGCCGTTATCGTAGTTGCAATATTGGTAAGGATAATACTAATTCCTAGTGTTAGAAGTCAGACTGAAATGACTAGGAAAATGGCTTCTCTCAAGCCTGAGATGGCTAAACTACAGAAGAAGTATGCCAACAATCAGAAGAAACTCGCAGAGGAACAGATGGCATTGTATAAAAAGGTTGGGTATAACCCTTTGGGTTGCTTGGGATCATTCCTACCTCAAATCCTCATGCTCTATGCAATCATTCAGGTAATTAACGTTGTAACTGCTAATAATTTCGATGGTATATACCCATTTGTAAAAGATTGGATATTTGGAGGATTGAAAGAACTCACTATTAACACTCATTTCCTAAATATTGACCTTGCTTCAAACTTCACCGTTGTATCTAAGGAACTTGGATATCTAAACTTTGAGACCATTTCATATCTCCTTCTAGCTATCTTTGTAGGATTCACTCAGTACATCTCTACCAAGTTCATGCAGTTCTTACAGGGTCAAAACACTGTACCTGCTAAAAAGAAGAATCCAAATGATCCTCCATCTCCTGAAGAGCTGCAGTCTCAAATGATGAACTCTATGAACTTAATGTTCCCATTCATGACCTTCTTCATTACCCTAACCGCCCCAGCTGTTTTAGGCTTATACTGGCTTGCACAATCAGTTATGTTGATAGCTCAATACTTCATTATAGATAAGAAGAGAAGTATGGAAGCTGTGCAATCACTTTTAAAAGGCAATAAAAATAAATTAATAAAATAATTCGATGAACAAGGATCAAGTATTGGAGATTACAAAGGTAGAGTTGGGGAAGATTCTCGATTTAATAGGTATCACCTCTGAGGTGTCCTATGAGTTTGGTGATAACTCTTCCGATGATTTCATTGTAATTAATGCTGCTATTAAGGGTGAGGATCTAGGCTTTATGATTGGTAATCATGGTAGGCACCTACAGTCATTCCAAGACGTCTTAAACATGATTGTAAGAACTCAGGTATGGAAAGATGATGAGACTACAAAGTTCATCATAACCGTAGATGCTGGAGACTATAGAAAACAGAAAATGGATAGAGTTGAGAGATTAGCTATGCAAAAAGCTGACGATGCTAGAATATTGGGTGAACCTGTTGATCTTGTACCTATGTCCCCTGCTGAAAGAAGGGTTGTTCATACTGTATTGGGTAGGTTTGACGATGTTAGGACTGAAAGCCAAGGAGAAGGTTGGAATAGATTTGTAAGAATAGTACCTGTTTCTGAAAAGGACCTTGGAATTACATCCGAAACAGAGGATAATCTTGAGCATGAAGAAGATTCACAGGAATAATTGGAGTTGGTATCTCCCAGAGGTCTTTGTTGGGATAATATCATTCTCTTTATTATTTCTCACTGGTGAAAATACCCTAAAGGTTATAACCTTAGAACTTTTCATTTTGTTGTGGTTTATTCTTAGCCATGTTTTTAAATCCCGAATACACTCATCTATAATCGTTTTGCTTCTCTCCCTACCTTTTAACCTCACCCTAACCCTTCCCTTTCTAGGAGATCCTTTCGTGAAAGGTGTATATGTTAACTACCTTTCCCCCACTCTCTCAATTATAGATCTCTTCTCAACAGTTCTCTTAGTAACCTTTTTTTCTGAATTGGTGCAAACTAGGAGAGTTAGGGAATATATTAAAACTATCCCTAAGTGGATATATATAGTCATAGGACTACTCATTCTTCACTCCCTATTCCATTTCACTCCCATTACCATATTTATGGTGGTTAGATTGATTCTCTACCTAATTACAGGGTATGTTGTCATTACATATATTAGAAGTAATATGCGGGATCTCTCTAATCTTCTTCCCCCTTCCATACTACTTCTTGTAACTACACAAGTGTTAATTGCAATTCTGCAGGTTCAATCTGGGGCAGCTCTTGGGATAGAGTTTTTAGGGGAACCGAAGGTTGTTGTGGGTACCCTTGGGTCAAGTTTTTTAAATCTAGACTCAGGTGTTATCCTTCGAGGATATGGGACCTTCCCTCATCCCAACGTGCTTGCAGGTTTCCTTCTCCTTTCAATTCTTTTCGCACTATACTATATGAAGAAAGGTTGGGTGAGGAATCTCATCCTAATTATGAGTACCGTTGGTATAGCAATATCCTTTTCTAGAGTGGCATGGTTAATACTGTTAATCTTCGTAGTAATATATGGAGGGAATATGTTGTATCGGTATATTAAAGGGAAGAGAGGAATGTTAAGCATCGTCCCCCTCCCCTTTCTTGAAAGGATTGGAGCATTGTTTGTAGGGGGGGATAGTAGTGTGAGGGACAGGGTGGAGTTAGTTAATCACTCACTTGAGGTTGTTAAAGGGAGTTGGTTGTTTGGTGTAGGAGGTGGGGGGTATGTGGCTACTATGAAAGAGTTGTCTGTATATACTGTCAACGGTTTGTTACTTCTACAGCCTGTTCATAATGTATTTCTACTCTTGTTTGCTGAATATGGGATTATTGGAATCCTTTTTATATGTGGAATGTTGTTTAAAATGGGGGTCTTAAATCTTAGAAATGTAAACTTACCTCTCTATCTTTCTCTGTTGGTATTTATAGCCCTTGTAGCTCTCACAGACCATTACCTTGTTACTCTGCCTCAAGGTATAGCAATGCTAGTTATTATACTTCTGCTTTAGGGTTGGGAGTATCTCATTTAGATGTTTAACGGTTACGGTCTCTTTAGGTATATCCCCAACTGTATATACGCTCCAGGCCTCTTTCCTATTTATCCATATCAAATTCTTAACCCCAATTGAATGCCCAGCTATTATATCCCCTTTTACGTTATCCCCTATTATCATGCCATATTCAGGATGTACATCTAATTTAAGGAATGTTCTTTTCCAATCCTCACTGTTCTTATGTCTGTTTGCATCACATATTTCTATATGGTGGAAGTATTGCTTGAGGTTGTGCGTATCTAATTTTAGATGGGTCCAATCCTCTATTGCGTGGGTTACAAGTCCTACCTTCACTCCTAGGTTATTGAAGTATTCGAGTATCTCATATGTACCATCAATTATCTCAGGTACTTTGGTATATATTTCAAAGGCTCTCTCTATACATTTATGTCGAACTGCTTCCGATATGGGGATCTTTTCATTTAGGTACTTCATTGCCAGTGGCCACTCATTTATAGGGTTTACACTAACTTCGTTATATGCACGTACGAGGGACTCCTCAAATGTTTGAGACACTAATTCGTAGTCTAATTCTTCTTCGTTCGCAATTATAGTTTTCATTTCCTTACGAGCATCGGTAAAGAGTTGGTTGGTCTCTATTAGAGTATCGTCTAGGTCAAAGAGTATTGCTTGAGGTTTCATTATTTATCTTTGTATCTAGATATTATGTTTATCTTCCCTTTGCTTAATCTCTTTATGTTGTCGAAGTCCTTCTTATCTCTAGTTATTATAGTGTCGCAGGTGGTTTCTGCGCTGTAGTATTGAAGAAGGTCTTCGAAGTCTTTGTAGTCAGTTTTGAAAGCCCTTTTTATAATTACATCTGTTAAGGGAATTAAAGTCATCTTCCCTACTAGCTTCTGAAATAGTTGAAAATGTGCCCCTCCTCTTTTCATTTTTGTTACATAAATTACAATGTGTACTGACAATGGGGAAATGTAGAAATTACTTTTGCTTTGGAAGATATCTTTTATATTTGTCTTTTCAATGTTCCTTCCTGTCACATAATCAATTAGGATATTTGCATCTAGGTATATATTCTTCATTTCTTTAGATACTTTTTTCTTAATTCTCTCATATATAGCTTTTTGTAGTATGGGTCGTTTGGAATTTCCTCTTTAAGTTCAACTGTGGCGAAGAGCTTTTCAGCTATATCACCAATGCTTTCCTCTCTTTCTTTCTCACCCTCTTTCCTTTCAATTGTAATATCGTATTGTGCGGGGATGAAGTATGCAATAGAATTCCCTTTCTCAACTACTTCATATACCTGTCCAGAGGCTAATGCATCTTTTAATTGTGTTAGTCCGTGTCTAAAATCTCTGAGATTTATTTTTTGGTATTCTTTGTTCTTCATGTTTAACATGAGTTTAACATGGGTGGTGTTGGATTGCAACTCTAATCTACTGGATGATTTTGTAGATACCTATTTCCTCTATATGGAGTACCTTCTTCCTGCATTTGAAAGAAGTATAGTTATAATCTGGATTTCTAACCCTTGCTTACATACTTCATATATACCCTATCTGCTCCTGGTCCATACTTATCCTTCTTAAAGTCGTAGATTATGAATCCGTTATTAAGATATAGGCAGAGAATTGGGGTATTTGCAGGGTGGGCAGTTGCATATATCATTTTCACGTCATCTTTTGACATGATTGTTTCTAATCTATGGTTGAAGAGAGCTACGCCAACTCCCTTTCTTCTGTATTCTGGGTCCACTACTAATGAGCTCATTTCATATACTCCTTCCTCAATCTCATCTTCATTTACGGCATATCTGTATGATGCCCATCCTATCAATTTCTCACTATCGTATATGCCAAATGCTTCTCCTTGTTTTCGGGATATTATATCTTCAAGGGCTTCCTTATTATATCTGTAGTACATGTTTTCAGCGGGTGCTCCCCTACTCTCTAGATCTAGTATTTGATTTATATTTTCTTTCCCAAGTTTTACTATTTTCATAATTAATATTCTAAATTGAATTTTCTGTTGCTGTTAAAGTTGTATCTGTCGCATTACCAGTGTTTACAGTTCCCTTAGGCTCTATCAGTACTATATGTACCTCCTCTTCTGCTTCAGGTTTATGTTCAACTCCATGTGGGATAGTTATAAATTCACCTTCCCTTATAGTTTCAACCTTATCTCTAAAGTTTATCTTTAACGTACCTTTAACTACTAGAAACATCTCATCCTCTATTTCATGTGAGTGCCATACAAACTCTCCTTTTAGCTTAACTACCTGGATTTTTTGTTCATTGAATTCACCAACAATCTTTGGACTCCAGTATTCATTAAATAGTGAGAGTTTCTGAGTTATATTTACTACAGACATTATTATATATATTAAATTTATATCGTATGTAATATAGCCCTTTTACCTACTCCTCCCATACCGTATCATCATCATTCTCCTTCTTATCGAACTTGAATACTGCTAGTTTAAACTCCGTTTCCTCCTTGTTCCATAGGTAGTGTATATCTAGTGGTTCACATAGAAAAGAGTCTCCAGGTTCTGCTATATATTCCTTATCGTTTATAAATATACTACACCTACCTTCTAGGATATAGAATAGTTCGGTTTGTATATTATGATAGTGTTTTCTCTGTTTAGTCTTTGGAGGTATTGTAACTAGTTGAAATAGGTGTCCTTTACCTGGTAGTTCAGAGTTTTCAAATATAATGGTTTTAGAATAGTCTCCCCTATTTAGTACAGGTATTTGGTTAAGTTTTTTGTATTTCATTTGTGGTTATTGGTGAACTAAAAGTTGTTGGAGCCATAATTTCCAATATATATATTATTATACATTGGTTTGTATAAAAGTTGAAAGGCCACAATCTCAGATGGACTCAATCAATAAGGTTCTGTTCCTTGAGCTTTGGAATAACATCATGGGCAAATATAGAACCTATGTTTGTAGATATTAAGTCATTTGAATCAACCCATTTCATCTCTTCTACTTCCATACTAGGTGTGGGATCTCCATGCCAGCCATTTAATGTATAGACATCCATTGTAACGGTAATCTCTTCTTGTCCCGCTGCCTTTGCTGTAAAGGTTCCAAATAGTGTTAGGGATGTTTCATCTACACTAATCAGGAGTTCCTCGTATAGCTCTCTTATGAGCGCTTCTTTAGAAGTTTCTCCCTCTTCTATTCTTCCTCCTGGAGCTATGAAAATATCTTTATCATATGCTTTCGTTACAAGAAGTTTACGTTCTTTAATGATTATACCTGCAGATTTATAGATGTCGGATTTTTTCATTATGATTGTATTGTTGATTTGATAATATTACTCTTCGTACTCATTCCCCAAGAACTGAATTGTATTACCATCTATATCAGATGCTGTTACAACATAGCAATCTACAGTTTTTACAAACTCTGGTTTTCTAATAATTGGAGCTTTCATCTCAAGCAGTTTATCGTATATGCCTTTTAGGTCGTCTACTCTAAATTCTAGTATATATCTAAATGGGTCTTTAGAGTTCCCTTTAACCTCACTATGGAATCCAAACCATAGTAGTAGGCCACCTACTTCAAATCCCAACCCTGTGTCATCAGGTTCGGTTAGTCTTAACGTTTCTTCTTCATTAAATAATTGTAGGTACCACTGCCCTAGTTTCTCAGGATCTTCAGACCATATCGATAGGCACTCAAGTTTTTCTACTTTCATTTTTATATTATATAAAATTAATTACATCCTCTACCTCTTACAAAACCCTGCCCCTATTACAGGGGAACCATTTATATCTGGATAGCTTTGCTTATGTAAACCGTAGCAACATTCTGGTTTTGAAGAAATTATAGGTATACTACTATTCTCTCTATAACATGAATGTACAATCTTCTTAAGTGGTTGAGGTACCCACTCAGATTGTGGAGTTAGGTAGTATATGGATATACTGATTACAATAATTGAAATGACTAGATATACGGCCGTCTTTTTATATTTCATGTATGTTAATAAGTGTATTTATATATTACCCTCTGTTATTAACTTCTCTATTACAGCCTTTGAAGGTCTGGAAAGTATCATCTGGTTTAGCTTTCCTTTATCTGAGCACCATATATAGTCGTCATGTTCTCCAGATAGTTTTACGTGGGGATTTTCTTCTTTAAGTTTGTATTTATATACAATTACCGCAACTTTTACATCTTTAACCTCGTTTTCTGCAAATACAAACTTTTCAAATATAGTTTCTGTGCAGGTTAATAGTTCAATATCTTGTACTTGTATTCCAGTCTCTTCCAGAACCTCTCTTCGTAATGTATCTTCAACGGTATCTTCATATTCCATAAGTCCACCAGGAAGATCCCACTTCTGAGAGTCATTTAGACTACTATTTACTTTAAGAAATAGGATTTCATCTTTAGAGTTAACTACTACAGCCTTAACAGCTACAAGAAATGCTTTGTCCTTTGCAAGTTGGTATATATTCATATGATAGTTATAGCATATATTTTGGGGGTAAGTTTGTTCTTACCATGGATATATGGCGGAACATACGGGCCTGAAACCCTAACTAGATCCAACCTAGTTTGGTGAAATCATTCTTTGTATATTGAGCTAGTTCGAGATCTTTAATCTCTTCCTTACTAAACCATTTAATTTCGGTACATGCATCTTTTTCCATTAGTCGCGGAGTCTGGTTAGTTTCTGAATAGTATACAGTGCAATTAACATTACCTTCTTTATCCTTATACTCCAAGGCGATTCCTTTTAGAAGAAGTTCAATGCCTAGTTCTTCCTTTGCTTCTCGTAAGATAGCTTCACTTGGTGATTCTCCTTCGTCTATTGATCCTCCCATATTTTCCCACTTATTAGGCTCCTCAGAGAGGGTTGATGACCTTTTTGCTAATAGAATTTTGTCTTTGGAAATTATAATTGCGGCAACTGCAGACATAATAATGAATGCTAAATTTAGTATATGGCGGAGAAGGCGGGATTCGAACCCGCGGTACGATTACTCGTACGAACGCTTTCCAAGCGTTTCCTTTCGACCACTCAGGCACCTCTCCTTGAAATCTCTAGTATTATACACTTAAAGTTAATTTAAGTGGTAGTTAGTAGTAGTTATCTGTAGATATGTTTAATCTCTACTACTATTCTCCCTTGTCTAGAAGGGAAATATTTAAGCCAATCAGGGAAATACTCTGGGTTGAAAGTGTATTCAGTCTTTTTATCTGTATATTTCATATCTTTTAGTATCTTCACCCCACTCTCCCAGTCCTTCCCTTGTAGCTTTTTAATAATTTCATTCTTCTCTATCTTTGGTTTTACCTCTCCACTCGCTACTACCTTTATCTTTATCTTCTCATCCTTTGCTTCCTCCACCGTTATCTCTTTTTTAATATCCTCATCTAGTTCTAACTTGATATCTCCAGATTCTTCGAAAAGCTTCTGATCTTCTGCAGACTTTGTTAGAACTTCATCCATTTTTGACTCTAGTTCTCCTTTTTTGAAATATATAGAACTCCCTTTAACTTCTATTGTTACATTAACAATATCTGCTTCAGCACCTACAGGGATATCTGTTTTTGGTGCACCCTCACTGTCTACTTTTAGTGTGGTTGGTATTATCTCCCAACCGTTATCGTTTCTACCCTCAAGTTCTGATTTAACTTCATCAATTGCTCCTGGTTTAATATCTTTTACAATCTTATCTACGTCTGTTTGAGCAAGTACCGTATATTGCTCCTTAGAACCACCTGCAAAGGCCGAACTGTTCTCGGCACTAAACTCGGTGGTTTGATTATATCCTTGTATTGCAAATGTCTTACCACTTGGAAGATTGTACTCCTCTCCCACCTGTGTGGCTCTAACAGCCACGTTCTGTTTTAGGAATGAACCGTCATCCCCTACAGTTAGGTTATTTGATAGTTCGAATGTTTCTCCAGTATTTGCGGTGAATATTGTGCCTGCGGCAATTGTTTTAGGCAAATCGGCTACAGCACCCCAGTATTTTACAGTTACTACCCCCTCTGCTTTATTTCCTCTAAATGCTTTCCCAGTTGGGGTTACAGTTCCACTTACACTTTTGGTAGCTTCCTCTTTCTTTATAGGGACGATGCTGTTTTCATAATTGAATTCATTGGCCTTAAAGTCACCATTGAATACCTTCTCTACAGATACAGGCTTGCTTTCGATATATACTGTGGCTTTAACAAGAGGGGTTAGTTCATACACTAACCAGAATGCAATTACCAATACTGCTAGTATTGGGGCTAGTATTCTAATCCCAATTTTCTTCAACGGTGCTGAGGATATTTTCTCTCCTAGGTTCTTAAAGAATTGTACAAATGGGCCTGTGCTACTTGGAATATCTCTAACTCTCACTGGTACAGGTTCGCTTCTATCTCGTGCACTATCAAATGATGGAGTCTCATCCTCTTCTGGAAAATCTTTAAAGAAAGCTAGGTCTTTACCTATTAGTGATGGCTTATTCTCCCCTCTATTGTTTTTAAATGTTTGTTTGTTTGTTTCAGTTATGTCTTGATCAAGAGCAAGTGTGAGTCCGCCTTCTTCTATAATCTTGCCCTCTTTCTTTTCTAGGTTGTTCTTAGATTTGAGGAAGGTTGCTTCTATTTTCTTTTGAAATTCAGATTTCTCTCTAATAGTTTCGGGCTTTGGTTGAGAGGTCTCGGAGGTGACATCATGCTCTTCTTCTAGTATTTTGCCTATGCTATTCTCTTCTTCCATAGGTTTGTATCTCATGTTGCTACTGTGAAGTTTGTCTTCTTTACTTCTTGTACGACTCCTTAGTCCCCTCTCTGCATCTTTCCAATATTCTTCTAGGATTGTACCCGTGGCTTCTGTTACAGTTATTCCTGCGTCTTTAGCATTTCTAACTCCAACAGGGTTCTGTACTATCTGAGCTATTATGGCCTTATTGTGCTCATCGGCAGTTTCTAATAGTACCTTAAAGTTTATAGGGCTGATTAGGATATCTGTTTGTTCTGTAAAGGTGAGTATCACTTTATCCGCATCTGTTGCGGATATTTTATTTACAATGTCTATTAAATCGTCCTCCTTGTTTACAACGAATTTCTCAATCTCAGATTTTATTTGTTTTATTTCTTTTTTATCCATTACTTACTATCTTTACCTGAATTACTTATTTTATCAAGTGCAAAGAGTGTTAATGACGCTGGAGTTATGTCGTATGTGTATTTAAGCTCTTCACTCTCATCTTTTATACTATCAAGCTTATTTGGGTATATGATCTCTATTTTGGGTACAGATGCAAATGGAAGGAGTTTGGTCCATGGGAATTCCATCATCACCTCTTTAATATCTGGAAGCAGTGCTCCACCTCCACACAGGTATATTTTATTTGGTAGCGAGCCGAGTTCATCAGCGGCCTCAAGGGCGGATTTTAGTGTTTTCATCCAAACTTGCGATGTGGTATATGTTACTTTCTTTACCTGTTTCTCAAATTTATCCTCTAGTTCTTTCTGTGCATATTTAATCTTTCTGAGCTCTGCATGTCTATAATCAAGGTTGAGGGATTTAGCTAATTGTTTTGTGAATACCCTACCTCCAAATGCAAACATCTGTGTGTCTACCACACTCCCCCTTTGTACCACTGCTACGTCTGTGGTCCCACCTCCAATGTCTATAAATATACCGGAGAAGTCTTTTGATTTTGCTCCCTTAAATGCTCTTGCTACTGAAAACGGTTGGGATACTATACCTAAGAGGTTGAGGGAGAGAGATTTGGATACGTTTTGTAGTGCGGAGGTGTAGGTTTTAGGTGCAAAGGAAGCGTAGAAGTATAGCTTTACTTCCCTCCCTCTAAACCCAACTAATGAGTCTACGCTCATTCCACCTATTTCCATACCTGTAATCGTTACATGGAGTATGTCTATATCCTCATTTACGAGTCCAGTTCTTTTGGCTAGGTCTTCTTTTCCAGATGCGAGTATCTTGCCATGTATTCGAGATATAATGTCTGCCTGCTCTTTTACAGTGACTTCTTCGTTGAATTTCTGTTCTCTTTCGTAGTTTACTATTATGGATACCCCTTGTATGTATTCACCTGCAATTCCCATTACAACATGCTTGGGATGTTTCTCTGGTTCCACTCCATCTACAATCTCTCTCATGGCAAGTCTACAGTTTTCTAATACTGTATTGAGGTTGGTTATTACCCCTTTGTCCATAGCATTCTGTTGCTGTTGTATACGAGACACTTTCTCTACAACAATCTGTTTATTTTCGTCTATATTGAAAAGTATTGCTTTCAGCACCTCGGTACCAATATCCAGGGCAATGATTCTTTCATCCTTTGATACTAATTCCTTAGATTTTCTTATGAGGCTTGGCAGTTTAATCATATATGTCAGTATATCATTTTTTTATTGAAACTTTCTCTGTTACGTAGTGGTTCTTCTTTACACCTCTCCCTACCATCATCTCGGTCTGTGCTTGTACGTATGGTATGAAGGCAAACGTTAACATATTTATTGTTACAGCAAATGTTTCTATCATATCCAGTATCCTTCTAAATGGTTTCCAGTCCTTTGGGGTTGGAGAAATTTTCGTTCTTATTATGTATATAGGGATGTTTAGGAAAACCACGGAGGTTAGGATTATGCTCATCATTCTAGGAAGGTTGTATGAGGCGGAACTGTATCTAAATTCAGGGCTTACAAGTGTGAGTATTGGAATTCCTAAGGTGAGAAGATATACCACCGTCTTTAGTATCATCCTATCGTCGAACATTGTGAGTATTATTCTAAGCTTTCTAAAGAAAGGTATACGTTTATTCTTATATAGTCCTGCAAATGTCATTGGGAATACTATTCCGCCCCACCCCCATCTTAGTTGCTGTTTATATAGTGATTGGTGTGTTTTGATTATGCTTATATTCTCAACAGCGTCATTATATGTGGGAATGTATACCTCTTCTCCCATGAAATCACCGTCGAAGCGTATGAGGGCGTTGTAGTAGAAGGCGGTGTCGTCATTCGGAATTTGTGGGTCCCAGTATCCAACGTCGTCTACAGTTTTTAGGCTTACTACATATGATGACCATGTCTCATTTATCTTCTTGGAGAATACCCATTGGTGCATAACAGCAAGGGTGAGGAAACTTGAGAATGTTCTTATTAGTGTCGGAACTCTATATAGGTTGTTGTTAAAGTTGTGGACTCCAGTTGCATAGAACTTTTTAAGTGGGTTCTCTACCGTTAGGTATTTATATGTGATTGCGGAAAGATATTTGGGATGTGGTCGTAGATCACTATCACAAGTTATGAGTAGGTACTCTTCGAGCTTCTCCCCCCTACTCTTTACCTTCTCTGTGAAATGCCTACCTGCCCAGTTAATGTTGGGGTTTTTTACCCCCACCACTTCACCCTCTATATCTACTGGGTGCACATATTTGATCATCTCTCTGAAAACCCCTTTGTACTTAGCTTCTAGGTATGCAATATTGTCTTTGCATCTTTCTATAAATCTCTCCTCAAGTGCAAATACCAGAGAGATTTTCTTTGGGTCGATATCTTGTTTTGCCCAAGCATCTAGTGCAGGTTCTAGTACATCCAATCCTTCTGCTGTAACTGGAAAGAGGAATACAAATTTCACATCGTCTTTAGGGAGATTCTCGGAGTCCATGCGTGAGACCCAATCTATCTTTAAGTCTCTTTGTAGTCTTCCATACCCAATTAGTATTGCGGTTACAAACTTGAAGCCTTTGAGGGCCCAGTATACGGTGAGAAATGCAATGTATACCACTAATATTTCAGGGTATCCTGCAAGTCCAACGACAAATGGGAGGAGAAGAAAGAACCATGTAATTACACCTGGAATTGCTTCGAATATCTTTGTATACCATCTCGGTACTCCAATTGGATATCCGTTTAATCTATCAATCGGCCTTAATTCCTTAGGCTTTATATCTGTTTCTGGTACGCCTATATCCATAACTGTATATGATTATACTATTACAGGTAATATAATTGGTTCTCTTTCGGTCTTCTTATATATGTATCTTTTAATCCTCTTCTCTAACTCCTCAATCAAATCTTCTTCCTTAGCTTTCTTGGCTCTCCACTGTTCTATCCATTCTCTGTGTGTATCTAAACACATAGTTTCTATATCCTTTAGGAGTTGTTGAGAAGTTTTCATATATACAAACCCTCTTGATACAAATCTAGGTTTTGTGAGTATACGTTTGTCTTTGTAGTTGAGGTTTAATACGACAATGAACATACCGAATTCAGCAAGTTGGGCTCTGTCCTTGAGTACTATGTCTCCAATATCCCCTACTCCAAGTCCGTCTATTAGTATTGGCTTAGACTCAATCTTCACACCTCTTTTCACATTACCTTTGCTTAGGATCCAGGTCTGTCCATCTTCGGTGAGTAGTACGTCGTCTTTTGGATGTCCCCATCTAGAGTGTAGTTTCCTACTATGGTATCTATATGTTAATGACCCGTGTATTGGCATGATGTATTTAGGCTTGAGTATGTCGTAGAGGATTTTCATATCTTCCTGTAGTCCGTGTCCTCCGGAGTGCACATCAATTTCAGCACCCTTAACCAGCTCTACCCCCTGCCTTATCAAACCGTCTGTCATTTTACCAATCTTAGATTCATTTCCTGGTACTTCTGAAGCGGAAAGAATTACTAAGTCACCTGACTTGGCTTTAATATATTTATGCTCCCCAAGTGATATTCTATTCATTGCGGCATATCTTTCTGCCTGACTACCAGTTATGAGCATAATGATCTTACTATCTTCAAAGCTGTTTAATTGTTTCTCCTTTATGAACATCTCTGGGGCAACTTTAACAAGTCCTTCATTTTTAGCAATCTCAAGGATCATCAACATACTTCTTCCAGATATATATATCTTTCTATTGGTTTTCTGAGCAATATCAATCAATGTGAGGAGTCTGTCTACTAGTGATGCAAATGCTCCCACAATCACCCTACCTTTATGCTCACTTATTATTTTTAGTAGCGTTTCGTGTGCAAGAGTTTCAGGTTTTGCCTTTCCAGGTTTATACACGTTAGTACTATCTACTAGTGCAATGTCTACATGATTTGCAACTTCAGAGAGTGCATGCATGTCAGTCTTTGGGTCCTCAATTTTATAGTCTCCTGAGAAGAATATATTACCCTCGGGGGTATTAATATACATGGAGAATGAGTCTGGAATACTGTGTGCATTGGTTAGGTATGAGATTCTCATCTGTCCAAATGTGAGAATGGATTTATCCGTAATCTCAATTAACTTTACCTTCTTCTCTAAACCGAACTCTGTTAGTCTCTCCTTTATCCATGCTAATGGAAAACCTCCTGCATATATTGGAGGGAATCCTAGTTCCTCAAGTACATATGGAAGTGCTCCTGTATGATCTAAGTGTCCGTGGGTAATTAATATTGCCTTAATTTTATCCTTCTTCTTTTTTAAGTATGAGAAGTTTGGAATTAGGTAGTCGATTCCATACATGTCTTGGTCTGGAAATGCAAAGCCTGCATCTATTATGATTATCTCATCTTTATATTCAATGAAGTTTGAATTTCTACCTCCAGTTTCGTTTGTACCAGAAAGGGTACAGAGGAGCAGGCCGTCCTCTCTCTTGTTCTTATTAAAATATTTCATAGAAGTATTATAGCATTATTCTAAGTCTTCTAAGTAGTGGGCTTGGAATATGAGAACAAAGAACCACCTTGTAGAACTATAGGCCTATGGGGTGGTATAATTGGATATATAGTTTAAATATCTGTTTAATGTTCGACACAAATCAGAATCCTCGGCTAGACTTTAATAATCAGTTTCTTGAGGATGTTTTTGACAATTTACCTTTGACCTCACACATCCCTGAATATGTATTTATTTCAGGTTTAAGGGCTATATCTAACTTTATACAGTCTGAGAAAAGTATGGGAAATGAGTATCCCTTTGGACTTGATTTTGTTGATTCCGTGTCTGTTGAAAGCTATCTTGATATTCTTAGCTATACTGCTGATTTGATTTCTGCTGGCCAGTATAATCTGATGTATACTAATTATGGTTATGTCAATCTTATTGAAACCCATCACCCTTTAACACTTGAGCAAGATTTTGATGGGGAGTGTCCCGATTATTCTTTATCGTTTGTGAGTGAGTTCGGGACTTTCACCTGCAGCTATACAGGTAAAAGATTTGAGCTGTATTACAGGTTCGACGATCTTCATCACAATGTAGTTGTTCAATTGGAGCCAAACAAGAATGTGCTTTTCAAATCTCGTACTTCTTCTGACTATGCTGAGTAGTTTGAGGGTTAGAAATATAATATTATAGACCAAGGAGCAGTATTGCAAGTTGCCTTTGCGGTCGAGAGAACAAGTAATAATGTACCAGAGAATATAAGCATACTTGTATTAAGAGAACAGGTTGCTCATGCCTAATATCATTGATATAATACCCCAAACCGATATATAGAGCTTGTCACTCTAGAGGTATGAGAAGAAAAGTATAACCATACTAACTAGAACTCATCAGAGGAGAAACTGTAAAAGGTCTCACCATATATAATGTATGGAATAAGGCTATGTCAGTAATGATATAGTGAAAACAAGGTGGTACCACGGTATATCCGTCCTTGAATATATGCTACTAGTATAATTGGTAGTATGTATTCGGGGACTTTTTTATTTATAAACCTAAAACTATGAAAAGCAGTAAAGCAGAGTTAATACCAAAAGCCTTTGATTCTAAACTACAGGAAGAAAGATTGTATAAACTATGGGAGGAGAGTGGATACTTCAAACCAGAGAATGTAAAAGAATACCTTGAGAAGTCTAATAAGGAGGTAAAAAAACCATTTGTAATGACCCTCCCTCCTCCAAATGCCAACGGTGATTTACACATGGGACACACCTGTGGATACTCATTCCATGATGCAATGGGTAGATTTAATAGAATGACAGGACACCCAACTTTGCTAATTGCAGGTAAAGATCATGCAGGTATTCAAACTGAAACCGTGTTTACCAAAAAATTAAAGGCAGAAGGAGTTGATAAATGGGAGTTAGGGAGAGAAGAGTTTAATAAAAGGTGCTATGAGTTTTGCTTAAAATCTTCGGATAATGCTAGAAGTCAGGAGAAAAGAATTGGACTAAGTGCTGATTGGGACAGGGAGTTCTTTACACTCGATCCTAGATTAACCGATGTAATATACGATACGTTCTTCAGTATGTTGAAAGATGGTTTGGCGTATAGAGGTAAGAGGATAATCAACCAGTGTCCTCACTGTCGTACCGCTCTTGCAGATATTGATACATACCATAAGGAGATGCCGGGTGTATTTGTATATATAGTATATCCATTTGTAGAAGAGGAAGATAAGCAGAGGGCGAAGAAACTCTTTGGGGTTGAGGGTATTACAGTTGCAACTACTAGACCAGAAACTATGTTAGGAGACACCGCAGTTGCTGTAAATCCTAAAGATGAAAGGTATAAATCATTTATTGGGAAGAAGGTTCTGCTCCCAATTGCAAATAGAGAGATTCCAGTGATTACAGATGACGGGATTGATATTGAAACTGGTACAGGTGCGCTTAAGGTTACTCCTGCTCACTCCCCTATTGATTTCGAAATCGCTCTTAAAAATGACCTCCCAATTCTTAATGTTATCAATGAGGAAGGGAAAATGTCTGGAAGTATTCCCCAGAGGTTTATAGGTATGGATACTATTGAGTGTTCTAAAGCACTTGTTAAGGAGTTAGATGAGTTAGGCCTGTTTATTAAACTTGAGCGTATTAAGCATGAGGTTTCAGTGTGTGAAAGGTGTGATACCCCAATCCAACCTATTATCTCCTTCCAATGGTATGTAAATACCAAACCACTGGCTGATAAAGCATTGGATGCACTCTCTAAAGGTGAGGTTAAGGTTAACCCAGAGGGACAACAGAAGGCCCTAATGCATTTCTTTGAGAATATACAGCCATGGTGTATTTCAAGGCAATTGTGGTGGGGGCATAGAATTCCAATATGGTATAGCGGGAGCAAGGAGTTGCATGATTGGCTACTAGAGAATCCTGAGAAAACAACGGTTGATTTTGAGAAAGAGGTCGGGAAAGAGGCGTGTGGGAGTGGAAAGGTGTTTGCTTCTGTGGAGAAACCTAAGGTTGACCCTGATTGGGATAATGAGAAGAATCTTGTATTTGAAGCTGAAACTGATGTATTCGATACTTGGTTTAGTTCAGGTCAGTGGCCTTTCTCTACAACTATGAGTATTAATGGTTTTGATGAATACTTCCCTACAGATACAATGGTGCATGATAAAGGGATTGTATTTTTCTGGTCAGGTAGGATGATGATGTTGTCCCACTACCGAACAGGTAGGTCTCCGTTTAACAACATCTTTATCCATGGAACTATTCTTGCAGCAGATGGTCAGAAGATGTCCAAATCTAAAGGTAATGGGGTTTCCCCTCTATATCTTTTCGATAAGTATGGAGCAGATGCTCTTCGTCTCTGGTACTATACCGATGTGCTTCCCGGTTCAAACTCTCCTTTCAGAGAAGAGAAACTAAAAGGTAGTAGGAACTTTGTGAATAAGATATGGAATGCTAGTCGGTTTGTATTAATGAATATTGATGATTCTGAGTTGGAGGCGGTTAAGGAGAGAGTTAAAGCGGGTGAGTTTAAATCAGACAGGGTTGATATGAGTAGTGCTCACATCAAGAAAGTGGTAAGGCATTTAGAGAAGCAGAGGTATAATCTAGGGGCAGAGTATATTAGAGAGTTTTTCTGGCATGAGTACTGTGATAAATGGATTGAGGAGGTTAAGGATGGTATTAAAGATGAGGATCTTGGTTCCGAAAAGAGGATTATTCTTCTTTCTGAGCTAGTTTACCTTCTTAAGGAGAATCTAAAGATTATGCATCCTTTCATTCCTTATATTACGGAGTCAGTATGGCAGGAGTTAGTACAGTTAAACCTAGCAGATGGTTTACTAATAGTGGAACAGATATAAATTTAATATAT
>CAZUOO010000009.1:0-5885 GCA_964621555.1 uncultured Candidatus Saccharibacteria bacterium
TTGCTTAACTCGGTCATGGTAATTCGATTAATTATATGAAGAAAGGGGTAGGAATGCAATAGCCTAGAGAAGGATTTAATGATTTCAGTTACATAGAAGAGTGCCTTTGCAGTGAGGAAATGTTCTGCAAGTAGTAGGATTCTAATTTTCCAGTTACATACCTTTTGAGTAGATAAACTACTTAGGTGAAAATAACTCTATTTACAAGAATCAGTGATTGGAATTTGAATATAGGCCAAAAAAGAGAGTGACCGAGATCCGCGGTCGGTCGAAACCTTAGGCGACTTAACTCGGTCATGGTAATTCGATTAATTATATGAAGAATGTGGTAGAAATTCAAGAGCCTAGAGAAATAGTTCACACTTATTTCGAAGGTTAGAGAACTCCAAGCTCGTACGCATTCTTAAGCATTTCCTTTATACTTGGGTCATCAAGTGAGTCTAGTACATTCTCCCATAATGCAAGATTTGCCTTCGCCCAACCTAGGTATTTCTTCTTTGCTATTTCAGTATAGAAATATGTATCTGATTCCATAAGTGGTTTCTGTTCATCAATCACTTTATGTCCAAGCTTCTTGATATCATACTTATTCTGCGTGATGAATTTGGAAGCAAAAAGTATTGGGGTTGTAGGAAGGGCTTTAAAAAGTGTATCTGCATCAGCGAGTGCCTTCGCTTCACTTGATAGCTCTCTCTCTCCTCTATATGCTATATGACTATCTTCAATTAGGTCTGCAACAGACTTTTGATATTCCTCCGCATATCCCGCAGTATTAAGATATTCCATTATCTGCATTCTTGCCGCTTCTGGCTCCAACTTGTCTGAGAAAATGTAATTTAGGTCATGTAATAAAGATGCTGCAGCAACTTTCTCGATGTCGCATTTTAACTCGGTTGCAAACTCAATCGCTTTATCGTGCACAAATTTAATATGGTGCCAGCCGTGGAAGAGTAGTTTTGCTTGGTTCTCTGGTAAGTGATATAGATCAAATATTGTTTTATATAGAGTATTGTAATTTGCTGATAATTCCATACTAATAATGTTTATTTTAGTGCTCAATTGTATCTCACAGCGGACTTTGTGTACAGTTTTTTTAATTATTGAATAGATGGTAGAATATGCAACGAATATGAAAAATGCAGTAGAGGTAAAAAATTTAAGTAAACTATATGTAATAGGGGAGAAAGAGAAATACCTTGCATTAAGGGATGTAATTATTAAAATACTAAAGGCACCTGTTAATATACTAAAAGGTAAAGGGTTTAAGAAAAAGAGTACCTTTTGGGCATTAAAGGATGTTAATTTCAATATTAAAGAAGGAGAGGTTGTAGGGATTATAGGGAGGAATGGAGCAGGGAAGAGTACCCTTCTTAAAGTACTATCTAGAATTACAGAACCAACAGAGGGTAGTGTGAGAATGAATGGTAGGGTATCCTCACTATTAGAGGTTGGTACAGGTTTTCATCCAGAATTAACAGGTAGGGAGAATATATACCTTAATGGTGCAATACTTGGTATGAGTAGGAAGGAGATAGATAAGAAGTTTAAGGAGATTGTAGAATTTTCAGGTGTAGAGAAGTTCTTAGATATGCCTGTTAAGAGATATTCTTCAGGTATGCAGGTTAGGTTAGCATTCTCTGTAGCAGCACATTTAGAACCAGATATATTAATTATAGATGAGGTATTAGCTGTAGGGGATGCAGAGTTTCAGAAGAAGTGTTTAGGGAAGATGGATGAGGTAACCAAGAGTGGAGGTAGGACTGTTATATTTGTTAGTCATGATATGGGGGCGATACAAAGATTGTGTAAAAACACTATTTTGTTAGAGGGTGGAGAAGTCACTATGATTGGAGAAACTGAAAAGGTTATTCGAAAGTATATGGCTGGCGCTGATGCTGATCTGGGGCTCTCAAATCAGACGTTAAGTGATAGGCCGGGGAATAAAAAATGGATAATTACTGAACTTGCTATAAACAACCTAAAGGGTGATAAGGTAAGCCATATTAATACTAAGGAGAAGTTTAGTGTTGTTGGAAATGTTGAGAATAAAGATGGCACCTTAGAGGCTGTGGTCGGAGTTATTTTGAAAAGGGATGATGGGTTGAAAATAACTAAAATATTTAGTTCAAAGTTAGATTCTAGGTCAGATGTTAGTTTTGAATTAGAAATGGAGAATGTAAATTTAAGCACTGGAACATACTATTTTAGTATTTGGTTAGGGAGCCCAGATGGACATGATGTTTATGACTATGCTGAAAACATATTAAAACTTGAGGTCTTGAATGAAAATTCGAGAACCATGGACAATGGTTACGATGATGGAGTTATTTCAATTAAACATAAATGGCAATATGAATAAATCAAATAGGGAAGAATGGCTAAAGAAAACCTTATTATCACTTCAAAAAGGTGGTAGGATTTTGGACGCTGGTGCAGGCGAACTACAGTATAAAAAGTTTTGCTCTCACCTTAAGTATACTAGTCAGGATTTCGCACAGTACGATGGGTCGGGTGATGGTACAGGTCTTCAAACTAAGCAGTGGAATCATGAAGGGCTTGATATAGTCTCTGACATCATTGATATGCCAGTGAAAAATGGGTCTTTTGATGCTGTAATGTGTGTTGAAGTACTCGAGCACCTACCATACCCACATTTAGCAATTAAGGAGTTTTCAAGGGTATTGAAAAAGGGAGGTAAGTTAATCCTGACCGCTCCTTTTACCTCTTTGACACATTACGCTCCTTACCACTTCTCTACAGGGTTTAATAGATATTGGTATGAGAAAGTATTGGAAGATAATGGATTTAAAATAGAGGAACTTTCATACAATGGTAATTATTTTGAGCTTATTATCCAGGAAATAAAAAGAATTTCATCGGTGGAGACTAAGTATACTGATAATGCCTTAGCCAAGTCCTTTCTCTATAAGTTTGCGAAGTACATTATGATTAAGTCTCTTAGCATAATGTCAAAACAGGATAAGGGATCTAGTGAGTTAGGTAGTTTTGGAATTCATGTTTTAGCTAAGAAAATATAATGATAAAAAAGACGATTAGAAATGTAAAAAGAAAACTCCGAACAGCCTCTACCTTTTTTAAGGTAGTAAAGGATTATTACGAGTTTAAGTCTGGGTTAGAAGAAAATGGCTCATTAAAGTGGAAAGATAGAAAGTTTTGTTTAGATGATGCTGTGGATACTCACCCTATCGATTATCATTATACATATCATCCCGCATGGGCAGCTAGGAAATTGAAAGAGATAAATCCTAAGAAGCATGTTGATATTTCCTCTATTTTCTCATTCTCTACTCAGATATCTGCATTTATTCCAATTGATTATTACGATTACAGGCCGGCTTCACTCAAGCTTTCGAATATGAGGTTCAAACAAGCGGATTTGAAATCCCTTCCATTTAAAACAGGGGAACTGGAATCTGTTTCCTGTATGCACACGATTGAACATGTAGGTTTAGGTCGTTATGGCGATGAAATAGATCCTTTAGGAGATATTAAAGCAATTAAAGAACTTCAACGTGTAACTAAGAAAGGAGGTAGCATTCTTTTTGTGGTACCTATTGGAAGAGAGAAGATAATGTTTAATGCCCATAGAATTTACTCATACGATAAGGTATTGAAGTTATTCGATCAATGTAAACTTAGGGAATTTAAAGCAGTCCTTGATGATCCTAAGGATGGATTAGTCTCTCCATCGTCGCAGGTTTTAAATAGACAAAACTATGCATGTGGATGTTTTTGGTTTATAAAATCGTAATCTTAACAAAATGGTTTTACTTAAACTTAAGGGATCTCTTGGTAACCAACTCTTCCAATATTGTTTCGGGCGCTCAGTTGCTATAGATACCAATTCAAAGTTGATAATAGATAAAAGCTTAATTTATAAATTTAAGGCACAGAGTTATTACTCTTTAAATTTGTATAATATTAAAGCAACGGTATTACCTTTCAGTACTAAATACTTGCCTTATAAATTACTAGGTAAAGTGGGGGTAAAATTTTATAACATTATTCCCGAAGATGAGACTAAGTTTTATGATGAGAATATTTTAAGGCAGATTAATAAATCTAAAGGTATGCTCATTTTAAATGGCTATTGGCAATCATATAAATATTTTGAGAGTAACTGGGATACAATAAAGTCAGAAATTTCACTAAAAGATACTGTACTTAATTCTTACAAATTGGCGATTGCACAGGAAATCAAAAGTTCGAACTCTATATCTCTTCATATACGCAGGGGAGATTATCTTCAGTCTCCATCTCACACTAGCCTTAAACTTGATTACTATTATAAAGCTGTCAAAATCCTCAAGAAAAAAGGTACTGAGAGGATTTTCATTTTCTCAGATGATTTAGTTTGGGCTAAAAAGAATCTAAACAACTTAAGCAACACTGTTTTTGTCGAACAAGATATTCAATACCCCCAGTCGGACTTATACTTAATGTCATTAGCTAAGCATAATATTATTGCTAATAGTACATTTAGTTGGTGGGGTGCATGGCTAAATAATAATGATGGTAAAAAAGTTATTGCTCCTCGCAATTGGTTTACCGATAATACCAGAAACAAATATATTTCTGACCTTATTCCACAATCTTGGATATTAATATAATCTTAATTATATGGGTAACTTGCTTGACGTGATAATGCCAACATATAATGATGGGAAGTATCTAAAAGATGCTATTGAGAGTATTCTCTCACAGACCTTTAAGGATTTTAGATTCATAATTATCAATGATGCTTCCACAGATAATACTTCCGAAATTGTGAAAGGGTTCAAAGATCCAAGAATTATATACATTGAAAATAAGGAGAATAAAGGACTACCAAAGAACCTTAATGATGCCATAAAATCCTCTACAGCAAAGTACATTGCTAGAATGGATGGAGATGACATCTCTGAACCTGGTAGATTAGAAAAACAAGTGAGTTTCTTAGATGGCAATCCTAAGTATGTTATGTGTGGTACACAGGGATTTGTCATTGATGAAAGAGGGCAGGCTATAGGAAAACTTAGTAAGTCTAGGAAAGATTGGGTTATCAGGGCTAAAATGATTGATTATAACCAGTTTATACATGGATCAATTTTAATAGACAGAATAGCCATCTTAAAGGCTGGAATGTATAATGTTAACTATGAGAGAGGTCAGGATTACGCCCTTTGGTTTGAAGTTATGAAGGTAGGTAGGGTTGCCAATCTTCCCGAGTCGCTGTATAGGTGGAGGGATAGAAATAATAACCGAATTAATAGTCCTGAACTTATGTTAAAGCAGAGAGATACCCATGAGAAGGTTGTTAAAGATATTTTATCATCAGGGAGATTTAGAAAAGAGATCTTCCTAAATATAGTCACAAAGCTCATCTCTAAAATTAAACATTTGGTATGAGAATATTACAGATCAATTCACATGATGAAAAAGGGGGGGCAGCTAAATGCACCCAATCACTTCATTTAGGGTTTGTTGAAAGCGGCTATAAATCATCTTTGTTAGTGGGTAAGAAGACATCAGTTGGAAAACACATTAAGGAAATAAAAGGTTTTCTTAACTTAAAGTTTGTTACCTTTGGGCTTCAGAAATTTGGCGTTAGGGATTTATTTAGTATAAAAACAGATTTATTTGAGTCAGATGAGTATCAGAAGGCAGATGTTGTAAATATTCATAATATTCATGGAGGATATTTCAATATAAAAAATTTAGAAAGAATCTCCAAAGAGAAACCTACAATATGGACTTTCCATGATATGTGGCCTATCTGTGGCAATACTGCTCATACTTTTGAGCATACATGGTGGGTTCCCGACGAGAGGGGTGTGGTATCACCGCCTACTGTGTTAGATAGAATCGTGTTTAATAAGAAGCGA
>CAZUOO010000009.1:5895-26841 GCA_964621555.1 uncultured Candidatus Saccharibacteria bacterium
TTATCGTAATAGTCGCTTTCAAGTTGTAGTGCCCTCTCAGTGGCTATATAAACTTGTGAAGAAGAGTATACTAAAAGATTTCCCGATTACTGTAATTAATAATGGAGTGGATACGACTGTTTTCAAACCTCTCGATAAAGAGAAACTGCGTAAAAAGTATGGCGCTGATAACAAAAAGAAAGTTATTTCATTTATTTCGCATGGTGGTGTAAAGAATCCATGGAAAGGCGGTGAGTATATGGTTGAAATTATTAATAAATTACAAGAAAATTACGATATTTTATTCTTGGAAATTGGAACTGATGATAAGAATATTATAAAAAAGAATAATTGGTGGAAAATACCTTTCATTAGTGACCCTCGAAAGATCAATGAATTACTCAATCTCTCAGACGTTTTTCTATTCACTTCAATAGCTGAAAATTTTCCGTTAGTTTTGCTTGAGGCTCAGTCAGCAGGGATACCAGTAGTAACATTTGATGTAGGAGGGGCATGTGAAATAGTTCGACACATGCAGACGGGATATGTTTCAAAGTTTAAGGATGTCGCTGATACAGTGCTGGGTGTCGAAAAAGTTTTAAATGATTATAGTCTCTCATTAGAAATGAGAAAAAACTCTCGTGAAAGGGTTTTGAAAATGTTCAGCCAAGATATTCAGACTTCAAAGTTTCTTAAACTATTTAGAAAAGCTATAAATGAGTTCAAAGCCCAATAATAAAAGCAAAGTTTATATACTAATCGCTGTTAAGGACAGGTGGGAGAACACTAATGTATGTTTGAATTCTATATATTGCCAAACATATAAGAATATTCAGGTTGTTGTGATTGACGATGGAAGCAAGGATCATACATCAACATTGATCGCTAAAAATTATCCAAAGACTAAGCTAATTCGAGGGAATGGGGATTATTGGTGGGGTGGAGCTATGAATAAGGGAATTGAATATTCACTTGATAATTCCGATTCCGAAAATGATTTTATACTTTTCGTGAATAATGATACATACTTTGATCGGGGTTATATTGCAAAGTTAGTTAATATGTCTCAAGTTAATGGAAATATTACTGTTGGCTCTGTTAGCGTTGAGGGTGATACAGGTAAAGTTATATCAATTACTCATAAGTTAATTAATGGGGAATTTGTTCAAACCAAAACAGGATACCCAACTAAGGGCCTTACTTACGATACTGATACATTGTGTGGTAGGGGAACACTTATCCCGATTAATGTAGTACGAAAGGTCGGCCAAATATCTAGATGGTTTCCACACTATCATGGTGATTACGATTATTTCTTTAGAGTCAAAAAGTCTAGAAATCTAATCTCAATTAATTTAGACTCCTTTGTTTATTTACAAAATGATGGTATGGGACTCGCTGACAGCATCAAACAGAAAGGTATTATGAATTTTGCTGACTTTTTAGAGCTATTTTTTAGTAGAAGATCTTACTCCAATATGAGCTCAAGACTATTGTTATGTTTCTTACATATTCCCTTTCCAATTAAGTTGATAATGTTGTCAAAAATTGGAACATATCCTTTCTATATATTATTTACAAAAGTTAGGAAATTGAAATGAGTGTATCTATTAAACAAGGGGCACCCTTAGTATCCGTTATTATACCTGCCTATAACGCTGAAAAAACGATTAAAAGGGCTATTAGTAGCGTAATAAGGCAGGATTACAAAAATATTGAAATCATTGTGGTAGATGACTGCTCTATGGATGGTACTTATCACGTAGCTAGCCAAATTAAAGATGATCGACTTCACATTTTAAGGAACTCTGTTAATCAAGAAAGGTCCAGGGCTAGAAATACTGGAGCAGATTTTGCTCATGGTGATTTCATTGCCTTTCTTGATGCTGATGACGAATTTCTAGTAAATAAGATCTCAATACAGTTGAGATCGCTATTAGCAGATTCTGACGCTGGTGGGGTAATAAGCGGATATTTATATAATAACTCACATACACTTAAACCTGTTCGCTTAAATGTAAATGGAGATCTGTTTTTGGATCTCTTAATGGATAGTTTCTCACTTGGCTCTGGAGCGAATTTCTTTTTAAGGGCTGATGTGTTTAAGAATGTTGTGGGATTTAATACAGATTTGAAGAGAAATGAAGATATTGAATTTATGCTTCGTCTCTTAGAAATTTGTAAAATTACTGTTATCCCAGAACCATTGTTTATTGTGCATGGGCATGCTAGCGAGGTTATCCCTGCCGAGCTCTTGCTGGCCAAGAAACATTTCATGCAAAGATTTAAGTCTTATATAGATAGATTGTCCCCAAAAATGCAATCTAAAATATATTCAAAACATTGGCTTCAACTTGCGAGATACTATTCACTTGATGGGGATATAAAGGGGACTGTAAAGTACCTCTTAATGTCATTAAAGTATGGAGTTATTTTCTCTAAAATTACAAAAATTCTTCCAAAAGAAACATACTTTGTAATGTGGTACTACCTAGTTAGAGGAATACTAAGAAAACTACTTAGAAAGTAGATTCCTGTATATACTAGAGTACTTACTAGAAATAATATCCCAATCAAAACTCTTTCCATACTTTGCTATGTTTCCTCTATTCCACTTCTTCTCTAATGCTTTTCCTACACCTTTTACAATCTCGTCTGAACTACCAGGATTAACTATAATACCAACTTCTTTACTAATAATTTCAGATACACCGCCAACATTTGTACCGATAAATGGAAGACCACAGGCAAGTGCTTCAAACATAACTGTTGGGTTACCCTCTCCTAAACTTGGAAGTATATAGTAGTCACAGGATTTCATATACTTAGATACCTCTTTATGAGGTAATAGGCCTGTCAAAGTTACATACTTGTCAATACCATACTTATTAATTAACTCTTTTACCTTTATATACTGACTTCCTTCTCCAATCAAAATGAAATGTATATCTTTTCTATCCTCAACCAACTTTTTAATTGCCTCAACAAGAACTAATTGCCCTTTAATCTTTTCAAAATTACCTACAGTTAGGAAGTACTTAATCCCTTCTTTAAAACCTAACTCACTCCTCTCTAAACTCACCTTATTGTACTTAAAGACCCTTGTATCAATACCGTTAGTTATAACAACGGAGTCCTTCCTACCTGAAATTTTCTTAATTATTTCCCTATTTGCACTACTTACTGTAGTTACGACATCAGCACTTCTTAGAACATCTCTTGTATATTTCATTCGAATCTTGCTCTCAAAAGGATTTTTATACACATCACTTCCATGTGCTGTTAGCACGAAGGGAGCCTTAAATATCTCTTTAAGCCTCATTCCAACATAACCTGCACTCCAGATAATATGTGAATGTACAATATCAAATTTAATATTATTCGTTTCAATAACCTTTAAAGTTTCTTTTAAGTGATACTCCCCAATTCTATCTAGCCACCCTTTGAAAGGCAGGTACCACATATTTACTGGAAGAACAGTTACATTTGAGGGTAGTTCCTTAATGTTAAACTTATATTTAAATGAAAATATTCTTATCATAGGTAGGTTAAGGAAGTTAAGAATATCTGCAATTGGTTTATGTCTAACAAGAACGTATACATGATTAAAATCTTTTGCTAACCTTTCTATTGGTTCCTTCACCCAATCTTTATAACTATGGGTAATATAGAGTATGTTTTGTTTATCTGTTCTCTCTTTCATCCTTTTAATTATATCAATGGTTGGAATACATTCATATGATATATGATATATTCTAATACTAACAACTTGTATAAATTGCTATAATCTAAAAATGGTTAATAAACAACTTCAGGGAATAGTAAAGTACTTCAAATCCATAGATACTAATAAACTAGCTACATGGATAATAGTGGGTGTATTCATACTACTGTTTATCCTCTCCTTCACCCGTAACTCTATTAAAGATGAAAACCTCTACCTAAGAGAAACCATGGTTATGAGTGAAGTACTTAAATCAGGAGAATGGTTTGGTAATCATGGAGTAGGGCTACATGGATTCCTCTTTAAACTACCTGTATCACTCATATTTATGGTAACAGGACCTAGTGTTATAGTAGCTACACTCTTCACACTCCTTCTCTCCCTACTCAGTGCCATATACTTCTTTAAAATACTCAGAGAACATTTCAAGTTTAACGGTTGGGCATTAGCAGGCCTTCTCCTCTTTATAATGGGTTTTGAATTTATTAGAACAACTCCTACATACCTTCGTGATATCCCCGCCCTCTTCACCGTAATAATATTCATCTACTACTTCCTCAAACGAAAAAACAATTGGATACTAGGACTAATCCTCCTTCTAATGATGGATGCCAAAGAACACGTCTTCTACATGATTGGATCTGGATATTTCATATGGATATTATTAGATGGGTATAAGTCATATGACAGTTGGAAACTCAGAATACAGTATATGATTGTAGAGAACTTCAAAGCATTCTTCCCAATAGTGGTGTATCAGTATCTAATGTTCTTCACTGGAATCATACCTGTTAATATGTTCAATGCTTCCATTCTGGGATTAATAGAGACGGGTACGGTGTGGGCTAAGAAGAACTTCTCTGTTAATATAGCTACATCCAATCTAGTTGCAGATGAAGCAAGCAGGGAGATATTTCAAATCTCTAAGGAAACTGTACAACGTAGGCTTGAAAATTCTCCTTCTCCAAAGCTAACAATCTGGGCCCCAATTGAAAATATCATTGATTTCATCAATGTACTTTTAAGGTATATTGGGAAAGTCTCATATCCTCGATCATTTTCATTCATATCAATACCAAAAATAGTCATTGCACCTGCCATTATAACCTCTGTAATACTCTTCTTCACTTGGTGGAAAGACTGGAAGAAGCACAATCTAAAGGTCATGCTAATAATGATTCTTTGGACTTACATATTCATATATGTCTTTAGAAGCTCTCATGGAAGGTATCTGCTCTCTATAACCCCTGTTGTAGTAATATTCTTTGTAATATTCCTCCGAGACTTCCTCTATGTAAACAGAACTGCCAAGTGGATATTAGTTATAACGGGGCTTTATATGCTCTTTGGTATATATTTTGAAATTACCTTTGTATGGCAAAAGGCATTAATTAATACTATCCTCGTATCCATCCTCCTACTATTGATGCATCTGCATACCCGGAACTCTAAACTAGTACATCTGGTATCTCTTTTCTTTGTTGTCACACTAGGTATGGTAACTACGGGTACCTCCATACTATTCTCATATCAGCAGGGACAGCTCAGTGAATATTTAAAATGGGGAGCAAGTCATCAGGTCGAAAAGGTGGTGAAGCAGTTTGAACCCACCGATACCATACTGCTAAATCAGGTAGGTTGGGATCAACTACCAAATGTGTATAGATATGATATGAATATGGAACCCGAGTGGAAGTGGGGATTAAGCAAAGCGCTACCTAAAAAAGATATGCTAGTAACTCCTCCAAAGTCTAACACCTATGTAGGATACTTCGGAAATGTGACTAGCATGTATAAATTCATTCAAGAGAATGAAATCAATAGGGTGGGACTTGTAAAATCTGAGTTAGACAAGCATCCCTTCCTTATGCAAGAATACATACCAATGTTACAAAATCGTAATTGGATAGAACTTGATAGAGTAGTTCAGTTAAAAAATGCCCAACTCTACATATTTAATGTAATAAAATAAACTGATGGCAAAACCTAAGAAGGCACTAATAACTGGTATAACAGGGCAAGATGGCGCGTGGCTTTCAAAACTCTTGATTGATAAAGGGTATGAAGTATATGGTGCCGCTCGTAGATCAAGTACACGAAATCTCTCCAACCTAGAGTTTCTAGGGGTTGCAGATAAGGTGACAATTGTAGATTTCGACCTTCTGGACTATAGCAATATTAAGGACGTTCTCACCACCATAAAACCCGAAGAGATATATAACCTAGCTGCACAGAGTTACGTATCTACCAGTTTTAAACAACCTATATCAACGTCTATGATAGACGGTATGGGAGTGGCCTACATCCTAGATATTATCAAGACCTTCCTACCTGAAACTAAGATATACCAAGCCTCAACCTCTGAACTATTTGGAAAAGTTATAGAAACACCTCAAAATGAAACTACCCCCTTCTATCCTAGGAGTCCATACGCTATAGCTAAACAGTATGCACACTGGATGATGATCAACTATAGGGAGAGCTATAATATATTTGCCACATGTGGAATTCTCTTTAACCATGAGTCAGAGCTTCGAGGTTTGGAGTTTGTAACAAGGAAGGTAACTAATCACGTAGCCAGGTATTCACTTGGAGATAGGCAGGAGTTGAGGATAGGGAATTTGAATAGCAGTAGAGATTGGGGGTATGCCAAAGACTATGTTGAAGGTATGTATTTAATGATGCAACATAAAACTCCTGATACTTTTGTACTTGCAACTGGAAAGACACATACAATTAGAGAGTTCATAGAGTATTCATTTGCCACAATCAACATTACAGTTAGATGGGAAGGAGAAGGAGTTGAGGAGAAAGGATACCATAGTGAGACAGGGGAATTGCTAGTACTCGTAGACCCACAGTTCTTTAGACCTGCTGAGGTTGATATACTCACCGGTGACCCTGCTAAGGCTTCCAAAGTATTAGGGTGGAGACCTACAACTACACTAGACCAACTTGTTAAGATAATGGTTGAGCACGACATTAAATTAAACTCCTAGATAACTATGAGGATAATAATTGATGCTACCACAACTCAAAATGAGTGGAAGTCCAACGGAATTGGTTTCTATACTAGAAATATCATAATCAATCTAATTAAGGAGTTTCCTAGTATGAAGTTCATACTTCTCATGTATGATTCACCTTCTGAGATTGATAGTCTAATATCTGCCAATCACAGCAATCTAGAGATTGTGCGTATGGGTACATTTCAAGGCAAGAACCTGCTTAACCCTATGTGGTATGTGAGACAGCTATTTCCCGGAGTTGATATGTTAAGCGCACTTAGAAAGGTATATCAAAAAGGTGATATATTCTTCTCACCATTCTTTTGGGGAGGTCTTCCACTTTCAATACCATTTGTAGTAACCATACATGATTTTGCTTTTCCTCGATTCAATATATACTCACAAATTAGTTTTCTTCATAACCTAGCTAGAGCAACTACCTTCTGGATTGAGATGTATAAAACGCTTAGGGCGAAATATATTATTACAGACGCACAGTTCACGGTATCCGACTATCTCAGCTACCTGCCTAAGTATCCTAAGGATAGGATTGTGGCTATACACTTAGGACTAGATATAGAACTAAAAGAAACCGATGTATCACACCTGCTACCTGCAGATTGGCAACAGATGGGATACTTGATTAACTTAGGGGGTGGATATACTAAGAATAAGAATATGGTAGGGGTGATTGAGGGATTTGCAAGATATGTACAAAAAGCAAAAGAGCGAAAACTCACACCTGCATATTTAGTAATTGCGGGTAAGAACTTTCAGGATACGAATATTGCAGATATTAAGGCTCTACATCAGCTAATTGCAGATAGGGGAGTCAAGGATTTGGTGTACTTTTCAGGTAGATACGATGATGGGAGTAGGTACAGCCTTTTTAAGAACTGCTCAATCTCCATCAACCTTTCACTATACGAGGGGTTTGGATTTGCCCTACTTGAAGGTATGAAAGCTGGTGCACCAACAATCGCTCATAACGGCTCCTGCTACCCTGAGGTGGTTAAGGATGGGGCTATACTAGTTAACGGTAAGGATATAGAGGAGGTCTCAGATGCAATTCTAAATCTAATGGTAGATACAGATGTTGCACAAAAGCTCTCAATGAGGGGTAAAGAGGTGGTTGAAGTATATGATTGGAAAGTTTCTGCCCAAAAGACGTATAATGTACTTGTTAAGTCATTAGAGAATAAATAAATATGATTCCTATTATCTATACATTACTTACAATTGGTAATGTTCTTTCCTTTCTAAACCTACCCGGACCTTGGTTTGTATTCGTAGCTACGCTAATTGCAAGTTCCCGGTATGATATTGGAATAGGTATGATACTAATCTTTCTATTCCTCTCTATATTCGCTTCCATTGTAGATAATCTTCTAGTTATTTGGGGTGCAAAGAGGTATGGAGGTGGGAAGTGGGGCATGATTGGAGCTGTGGTTGGATTAGTAGTGGGGGTATTGGTAGGTAATTTGGTGGGTGGAATCTTAGGTCCATTCCTTGGTGCTTTTCTTTTTGAGTACCTAATTGCCAAGAAGGACTCAGATGCTGCATTCAAAGCAGGTTTTGGAACCATTGTAGGGCTACTGGGAAGTATATTAATGAAAGTAGTATTCACCGCTGGTATGAGTTTGGTACTACTCAACGCTATTCGTTAGCTTTATATATCCATAGCGAGCCTAGCTGATCTATATATGCCATGCTAATTCCATCTGGTGATACTTTATACACACTAATCATCTCAATATTGATTGGAAATGGTTTCTTCCATGTCGCCTCTACATCATGACCCTTGTATATATCTTGTGCCCACCCACTTATTATTTTCTTTTCAGGAAGGGATAGGGTATACCTTTGTTCTTGCATAAAAGGGTAGGCTTCTGATAGCAGAATAGCATCGCTTCCGCACCTCTCAATTTTAACAGTCTCTGCAAGGGAAATCTCCATTTCACTCTCTATATTCATATTGTGATAGCTATACATTATTACCTTTGTACCAATATCCTTCGGTGATTGCTTAATATAGTTTTCCCAGGTGCAAAATCTTATATCGTTTGAAATATTAGACTGTATTATGTGCTTTTCATTTAGAGATTTGGAATTGTATATGCTTGTTAATTCTCTTGAGATTGCTTTAAATGTGTATATACGAATCTGCGTACTAATCAATAGTGTATTGCTATCGTTCCAACCGATATCAGCTATTTGGGCTTCAATTCCTGATACCTTGAAATGCTCACTCGATTTATAGATTTCATCTTTTGCCTCACTGCTCTGTCTCCCAATTAAAGGTAGTGGGGATTTAATTGGTATGAAGGAAGGAAGTACAAGGTAGAGGAAGAGAGCGGTTAATAGTATTGCTGTGCTCATTATTGTTATAAACCTAAAATTAATATGTAGGGTGGGGGTTATTCCCCGTTAACCTACCAGGGTATATATGTGCCTTTGCCGTTTTAATCTTTGACCAATCGGTATTTATTAATGGGACTGGGTTGATATGCGTACTTTGGGCTTTACCATTTCGTACCTCAAAGTGTAGATGGTTTGAAAGTGGTTCACAGTTGTACCAACCACTGTTACCCGATACCCCTATGATATCTCCCATTTTAACTTTGCTACCTTTCTTCAAACCCTTTGTGAAGCTTTTTAAATGTAGGTATGTAGAGTATTTGCCATCACTATGCTTTAAAAGAACGAAATTACCACCTGAAAGGCACTTTCCCGATGAGCTATCCCATCCAATGTACTCAATGGTTCCAGAGGATGTTGCCAATATAGTTGTATTAGCGGCTTCGAAATCGATGCCTGTATGGTTAGTTGAGTATGCAGTTTTCCCATGCCACTGATTTACATTCGTTATTTTACTCAGGGGGAACTTATACGGTGGGTTTGCGACACTCTCTATACTGTATTTTGCTGGTTTAGAAACTGCAGAGCTTTCAAATATGTCTACCCATATATCTTTGGATACCTTTCTTGAACTACTGATTAGATATTTGGCCTGTATATATTGACCCTTTGGTTTAAAAGAAAGGTTGGAGGTGATGTTATATCCTGTTGATGTGGTGGTTTTAAATGTTGGGTACCACTTCCCATCAACATATATGTATACATCAATATATGGCTTAATATCCCTATATTTTTCAACCTTTGATATATACTCTATACATTTGAAATATGTAATTGGGTTTGTGAGAGTTGGTTTAAGGCATGACTTATGATTAACAGTTACATCGATATATTGTGGGGCGGTTAAATTTAAGGATATGCTCGTTCCAGTGCTTTTTGAGTGTTTAGCTTTAGTATTCGTTATAGCTGGGAGTGTGAATTTACACGTACCTTTTATGCTTTTATGCCCATTTGGAGCAACATTGTATGTACAGTTGTTAACTAAGCTGTCTGTTGCACCTAATACTCGATTACCTTGCGGGGTTGCAGTTGTATTGGACTCAAGTATTTCTAGAGACTTTTTAGCTACATTGGTAATTTCTTCAACTAGTTGGTTCAAGTTATATTCTGACTCCTTCTCTATCTCTTCGGCTACTTTCTCAATTTTCTCCTCAGTTTGAGGAGGGGAGAATGTAAATTCTTTGGGATTGCTGATGTATTCTTCGTTGGTAATGCCCACTCTTACCTTATACCTACCTTCCTCCGCTATTCTATATCTATACGCGTTACCAATTATATTGCTAGCAGAGTGCACGATGTAATCATTTAAAGAGATTTCAATGGAGTATTTAGTGTTGGCTGGTAGGTTACTTTCCCATGTGAATGTGCTATTCCCATCGGCCGTAGTTTGAACTTCGGATATAGTTATATTCGGTTGGATTGGAGGTTCTGGGGCTTCAACTATTATAGATACATAGGGGATATATTGAGAATCACATGAGGGTATTGCGTTTACGCAATCTTTTGACCAAAATACTCCACCTTTTTCCTCTTCAACCTGCATAAATATTATGAGACCATCGTTTACAGTTTGCCCACTGAGGTGTTCCATAAATATGTCTGTTATATCTATCTCAATCCAACCTATCTCTGCTTTAATTGTGCAAAAACCTAGGATATTACCAGGTGTTAGGAAGTCGTTTTGCCAAGTCATTGTTGATTCTGTCCAAGGGTACATGGGTTTGGCAATCCCTACAGTATAGTCGTATATATTATTCGACTTCTTTTGATATAGTTTAAGCTTTACCCGCTTTATATCATCTATGTGTATTGAGCTTAGGTATGGTGTCTCATATCTCATGTAGAGTCTCGTATACCCCTCCCTGCTACTATTTCCATTTCCAAGTATTAGCTGGGGGAGTAGTCCGTGGGGTTCATCAAAAAATATACTTTCGATATATGCATCCTCCATTATTTCCAACCTTATCTCTTTTTCTCCTGCCCATGCCTGGGATGAGGTGAAGGCCATTACAGCTATAATTGCAAATGTTGATATGAATATTTTCATGTGGTACTTGATTAAATTATCTATACTAATTGTCGCAAATTATTATGAAATTCAACTGAACCATAATCCCGTGTATAATGAAGTTGTAACTTAAACATGGAATTAATAATGGGGAAATTTCTAGGTGCTGTAGTTGTGATACTTCTAGTATCGTTTGCGTTTTTCGGATCAGAATGGTTGAAGAAAGTTGAGGATGGGAAGAGCGACGAACCCCGTATTGCAAATATTCTTCTTTGTAAATTTGTTTCCTTTAATGCCGTATGTGAGCAAGACTTAGATGTTGTTGAACAAGAAAGTGGTGATATATACTCTACCGTTGAGATTAAGAATATAACCAATGCAACAATCTCTGTTAAGTGGGAGTATGTACAAGGGGGAACTAAAAGTATAATTGCGCAGAATACTCAAGAGGTTTTCGATAACGGAGTATTGCAGTTTAAATTAGAGAAGAATCTTGCCACAGGTTGGTTGCTTGGAGAGTACATTGTAACTGTATCAATGGTTGGTGGGAATGAATTATCCAAAGAGTTCGCTATTGTTAGTGAATAGTTTTTTGTAAATGGTATAATCCCTCATGATATCTAATATAGTATATGAAACCTATGTTTAAACTACTCGCCGGGCTATTCGATTCCAACGAAAAACAGCTCAAGAAAGCACATCCAATTGTGGATCAGATAAATAGCTATGAAGAGAAAATCTCTAAGCTCACAGATGAGCAGCTTAAAGCGAAAACTATCGAATTTAGAAAGAAAATTGGATATAATCCCGATACCAATCGTAGGGAGTTTGTAACCCTTAGCGATACGCAATTAAAGAAGAGGTTGCAAGAAGAGAGTGAGGCGCTAGACCAGATACTCCCTGAAGCTTTTGCCGTGATTAGGGAAGCTGCAAATAGGATATCAAACCATAGGCACTTTGATGTACAGATGCTTGCGGGGTATTTTTTGTATAAAAATAGGATTGTGGAGCTATTCACAGGAGAGGGAAAAACACTTGCTGCTAATATGCCATTATATCTTTACGGATTAACAGGCAGAGGTGCTCATTTGGTTACAGTTAACGACTACCTCGCACGAAGAGATGCTGAGTGGACAGGTCATATACTCAACGCATTAGGGATTACAGTCGGAGTCATTAACAATAATCAGCAGTATCGATTTATATCTGACGAAGAGGTTGTGAAGTTAAAAGGTGCGCAAGGGAAGAAGCTAATAAAGGAAAGGGATGAAAAGTCTAAAGAAGAGGGGAGATTGAAATATAATCATATGTCTGGGGCTAACCTAATAGAATGCTCTAAAACAGAGGCATATGGTTGTGATGTAGTATATGGAACCAATAACGAATTCGGTTTCGACTACCTTCGAGATAACATGGCTCAAAATGTTGATGAGATAGTTCAGGGACCTCTATACTTTTCAATAGTAGACGAGGCAGACTCAATCCTCATTGACGAGGCTAGAACCCCTCTCATTATCTCTACAAGCGCTCAAGCTTCAAATGATATGTATCGAGATTTTGCGAAGGTTGTAAGAGGGTTGAAGGTCGGAAGTGACTATACCGTTGATGAGAAAATGCATGCGGTTTCATTGACAGATGAGGGTATAGATAAAGTGGAAAAGGCTATTAATGTAAAGAATGTATATGAAGATGCTCAACTTGCATACCATTTAGACAACGCCCTTAAGGCTAAAGAATTGTATAAACTAGATGAGGAATATATTGTTAGAGATGGCGAAGTCCTAATCGTAGACGAGTTTACAGGTCGTGTGCTTGCTGGTAGACGATATAGTGAGGGATTACATCAAGCCATTGAGGCCAAAGAGGGTGTAGAAGTTAAAAGAGAGTCTCGAACTCTAGCTACAATCACGCTTCAGAACTATTTCCGTTTGTATAAGTATATGGCTGGAATGACCGGTACTGCTTTAACTGAGGCCGAGGAGTTTTCCAAAATATATAACTTAGACGTAATAGTGGTTCCCACGAATAAGAACGTAATAAGAGAGGATTTTCCTGATGTGGTATTTAGAACTCAACAGGCAAAATTTAATGCAATAATTGAGGATATTAAAGAACATAATAAGATTGGACAACCTGTACTTGTTGGAACCACCTCTGTTGAAAAGTCTGAGCTTCTCTCCAGCCTATTATCAAAAGAAGGTGTTAAGCATAGTGTGCTTAACGCTAAACAGCATGAACAAGAGGCTAAGGTGGTTACTGAGGCGGGTCTTAAAGGCCAGGTAACTATAGCTACAAACATGGCAGGTCGAGGTACTGACATTTCACTGGGTGAGGGTGTTCGTGAACTTGGGGGTCTCTATATTATTGGGTCTGAGAGACATGAATCTCGAAGAATTGATAATCAGTTAAGAGGTAGGTCTGGAAGACAAGGAGATCCTGGAAGTTCTCGTTTCTACGTTTCGTTTGAAGACGAACTTATGAGACTCTTCGGTGGGGATAAAATGAATGCCATTATGAATGGAATGGGGTTAAGTGATGACACGCCTGTTTCACTCTCCATTCTTGGAAAGAGTATTGAGTCTGCCCAGAAGAAAGTTGAAGCATATCACTATGACGTACGAAAGAACCTTGTTGACTATGACGATGTATTGAACAAGCAGAGAGATATTATCTATGATATTCGAAGGAATATTCTCCAATCTGCACAAAGTGTGGCCGTGGAGGATAAGCAGATAACTATTACAGAGAAGGATTTAAGAGAAATCGATATTGCTAAATTGCAAGATGAACTTAATTCTTTCATGTTAAGCAATCAAGATTCATGGAATCTTGAGTATACAAAGAAGGTTCTAAAGGTTGATCATCCAATTGTATTCTGGGTTTTGAAGAAAGTTGTTGACCATACTCGATCAGTTATTTTCAGCCAGCTAAAAGACGATATGGAAGTAGATAGCGGTGAGGAGAAAACATCTATACAGCATATCCAATCATTCCTTTCAGAGGAGCTTTTCAATATCTCTGTAAAACTACTCGGATATTCCGACGCCACAGACTTTATCGAACAGTATAAGAAGGGGAGTGATGGAGCACCTAAGTTAGATATGCTTTTGAAGTTAGTTGTTGCAGGCTTTATCTTTCATATAAATTCCCTAGGGCATAAGGCAATTGTCGACATTACCAAACTACTCGCCCTTCAAACCATAGACAACTTCTGGATGGATCACCTAGATAATATGCAGGACCTTAGAGAGGGTATTAGTCTACGTAATCTTGCACAGCGAGATCCTTTGGTAGAGTATAAGAACGAGGGCTTCTCAATGTTTGATAACCTAATGGCAACTATAGATGACGGTATGGTAAATAGATACTTCAAGGTTAGGATGGTTTCCGAGCAGAAGGTTGAAGGACAAGAGGTTAAGGAAGATTTAGAAAGTGTACTAGCTGGTAGTAGTGAGAAATCTAAGCTAGGTAAGATACAATCAACCGTGGTTAAAAGTATAAAGGTTGGGAGAAATGATGATTGCCCTTGTGGAAGTGGAAAAAAGTATAAGAAATGTGGGTTGAAAAATACGCAGGAGCATAGAAGATTGGTAAAAGGTAAGTAGTTTTACGAATTAAAGGCCTAATTATTCATCAATATATTAACCCTATATGTGGACTTTTTGTTGCTATGAAAGGTTTTTGTATAAAACTTTATCTATAGGTCAATTGACAACCGTATAGTGTCCATAATATCCTAATAATGTAATGTAAATAAGTTCTTTGTGTTTATAATGACTGCCTCAAATACAAAGACAACTGATAGAAAGGTTGTCCAACCAATGAAAAGTATTCACATAGTGGTGTTTGGATGCCCAAACTGCGGTGAAGAGCTTGAAGAATTAAAACTCTGTAAAGAGTGCAATTCCCCTATGAAAGTTGTACAGGTCATAGAAAAGTTTGGCACAGATGCTGAAGAGTATCTGGCTCAGCTTAAAAGAGAAGGGATTTGGACAACTGATTCTGTCATGCCAAAGAAGAACGCAAGAGAAGATGATGATGGGATTGGCGATGATGACTTAGACGATTTAGAAAACATCCCTATAAAAGGTATTCCAGACGACCCAGATGAACCATTTGCTGAGGCGTCGTCCTTGGGGGACATCTTCCCGGATGATGGAGCACCAAGCAGTGTAGAACCTGATATGGACTTCCAGGATGCCCTTAGTACTCTCGATGAGGAGGAAGAGGATGTTACAGAAGACCTAGGCGATTTGGGTCCAGATGGACTACCTGAGTTGTAGTCTTTTTCTTTCCCTGTTAAACTTCCCCAATGGATAACCTCAAAGTTGTTATAGTAACTGAATATATGAACTCTATTGGTGGATCAGATAGAGTTATTGAATCTCTTCTCACTATCTTCCCAAAGGCCGATATATACGCCTCTGTTTTTAACCGTAAAATGTACCCCAACCTTAAAGCTAAGGTATATACACATAAGCTATTCAGTTATCTTTTTAATCATGGTATTGGTCGTAGGCTCTCCTTCTTCCTACCTTATATTTTTGAGCAATTTGATCTTCGTAAGTATGATTTAGTAATATCAGTTTCTGCAGGTCCATCTAAAGGTATTATCCCTTCTGTTGAACAGGAGCATATCTCAATTATCTGCACCCCACCTCGACATCAGTGGGACGGTGATATAAATGTAAGAGGTTCTGTTCTAGCTTTCCTATACAGATTCGGTTCTAAAATACTCTCTAATTATTTAAGAATTTGGGATATCACTGCCTCTAAAAGAGTAGACCATATGATATCTATCTCCAAGTTTATACAGAGAAAGGTCTATAAAACATATAGAAGGGATTCCGAAGTTATATATCCTGGTATTAAGGATTTCTGGTTTAAAAAGGTCTCCGATGCCCAGATGTATAATGCTAGATTACAGTTTGAACTACCTGATCACTTCAATCTCGTTGTATCAAGATTGTACGATTATAAACGGGTGGATTGGGCAATTAGGGCATCCATTGAAGCAGGTGAAAATCTGGTTATTGTTGGAGGAGGGCCTGATGCTAATTATCTTAAGAGAATTGTAGAGAGGGAGGGAAATGGTAAGTCGAAGGTTATATTTCTTGGAATGTTGTCGGATAGTGAAATTCGTACAATCTATAAAATGGCTGACTCACTACTCTTCTGTGGAATTGAGGATTTTGGTTTAATTCCTGTTGAATCGTTGGCTACTGGTACACCGGTGCTAGCTTTTGGGATTGGTGGGACAGCTGAAACTATAGAGGATGGAAGGAGTGGGTTTCACTTCACAAGTTATGATACACTTGTAGAATTAATCAGAAACCAAGCTTGGAAAAAAATTAGTGCCCAATGGTGTATAATAAGGGCACAAAAGTTTACGGAATCCGATTTTATATCAAACATATCGAAGTATATACAAGAAATATATGAAAAAAGAGACTCCGCTTAAAGTTGCAATTGTCTCCGATGGATTAACCTCTCATGGTGGAGCAGAAAGCGTGATAGTACAAATCCTAAAGGAATATCCAAATGCAACAATCTATACATCAATTGCAGATAATAGTTTCATTAAGAGGTTCTTTCCAAATAATAAGGTTGTGAAATCCTTTGTACAATACCTACCGTTTGAAAAGTTTCTTAGAAAAGAATATTTCCTCCTATATCCTTGGGGGTATAGACTATTTCCTTTTCTTGGATATGACGTTGTAATCTCTGTTTCTAGTGGTTTTGCCAAATTTGTAAAACCATGGAGCAGGAAAACCAAGCACATACTATACTGTTTAACACCTCCCAAGTTCTTTTGGATGAAAGATGGAAGAACTATTGATGATAATCCACGCGCCTCATACCGTTTCTACTCATTTTTCATGGATACAATTCTAGAGAAGATTTGGCAGTATTGGGATAGAAAAGCTGCGAGATCTGCAGATTACGTTTTTGCAATATCAGAGGAAGTTAAGAAGCGAATTAAGCAGTTCTATGATTTAGACGTTGAGGTGATACATCCTCCAGTGAGTGTTTCCGCAATTCCATTTACAAAAAATATGGAGGAGAGGGAGAATTGGTTTCTATATTTAGGGAGGGTTGAGAGGTATAAAGGTATTAATATTGCAATTGCTGCATGTGCAGAGGCTAAAGTACCTCTAAAAGTGGCAGGAGTAGGGTCTCAGATGGAGGATATGAAAGACTTGGTTACAGAATTAAATGCTAAAGGTTTGGTTAAATTTCTTGGATACCCTACGGATGAAGAGAAGTTCAAACTTCTTGCTAAATGTAAGGCATTGATATTTCCTGTTAAGGATGAGGATTTTGGAATAGTTCCAGTAGAGGCAAATGCCTCGGGGGCGCCAGTGGTTGCATTAAGAAGTGGAGGTACAACTGAAACCATATCTGAAAGTAATCCCAAAACTGGGGTTTTCTTTAATGACTGGAATGCGTTATCTTTAGCTCAAGTGTTAAAGGATTTTGATTCTGATATGTTTGATTCGTATAACTGTCGTAAACAGGCAGAGCAATTCTCCGATGAGTTGTTCAGATATAAATTAAGTAGTGTTGTTAAAGATGTATGTATTTCTAAAAAGAGCGCTTGACCTTGTAGGGGCAACTGTCGCAATAATCATTTTTTCTCCAGTATTAATTGCTTTTGCACTTCTTGTTAAATTTGATGGAACTAATGGCCCAATCTTTGTAGATGTCTCTACCAGAGTCGGGAAGGGAAGAAAGAATTTTTTCATGTACAAGTTTAGATCTATGGTACCTGGTGCGCATATAGATTTCTGGGATAATCATCCTGAGCTTGAGGCTCTGAAAAAGGAGTGGCATAAAATTGGGAAGCTACCAATAGATAGAGATCCAAGGATAACATGGGTAGGAAGAATTATTCGTAAGACCGATTTGGATGAACTTCCTCAGCTATTTAATATCCTTAAAGGTGATATGAGTATTGTAGGGCCAAGGGCTCCATATCCAGAGGAATTAAGTAGGTATATTGCAGAGTATAAGGGGATTGAGGACGATGTTAACACTTCTTTTACAGTTAAACCTGGACTCACAGGGGTTTGGCAGGTATCTGGGAGAAATTCAATATCTATGCCGCAGAGGTATAAGATGGAGGCTGAGTATGCCAGAAGGAAGAATATCTTTGAGGATATTTCAATCATTATTAAAACACCACTTGTTATGATTACTCGCAAAGGTGCTGCAGAGTAGTGTATGAGAACTCATAGAGACCAAGTTATCGTTCTAAAATCAAGAAACTATTCTGAAGCGGATAAGATACTGAATGTTTTTGGTAAGGAATTTGGTAAGTTTTCACTGTTAGCCAAAGGAATGCGCAGGATGGCCTCAAAGAATAGAGGGAATATGCAAACCCTATCTATCGCTGATGTATCTTTCTATAAAGCGCAGGGAATTCCACTACTACTAGAATCCAAATCTGTCGTTATTCCGGATTTCACAACATTGGATATAAATAACTCTTCTAGGGTACTAACTTTAATTCATAAGCTAATACCCGAAGATCAGAAATATCCTCGGGTATATACTGCATTAAAAAAGGCGATTAAGGATGGATTGTCTGATGAGCTCACTAGCCGATTTAGACTCCTGTTCCTTATAGAAGAAGGGTTAATAGATAATATGCAGGTATGTAATACGTGTGGGAATTCAGAGGGAAATAAATATTTGCAACTATCTTCTTTTGTATTGGTATGTGAAAATTGTTATAGTAATAAAAAGTGGTCCAGTAGTGATATTGTTAATGTTCAAGAGGGACTGTATATGAATCCTAAATTCATAAAAGCGCTAGACCACTATATAAATAACCTGCTTCTTAACTTGGTATAGTGAAATATATAACTGCCCAAACAATTATACTCTCAGTTCTCTTCTTATTTCTGTCCCTGATTCCATCTAGTGTATTTGCTGATGATTTTGTAGGAACAACCAACGTACAGGTAGATGCGTTTATTGATATTGATCCATATTCTTTAGTTGAGGTTGATAATGAAAATACAGAGGTTGGACTGTGGAGGAATATACGGGTACGCATTAGGGATAGAAATGGTACACCACTAGTGAATAGGGAGGTGAGATTACACTCTGAACCCTCTCTTAATACCGAGTTTATTCAACCCACCGTTACCGACAATGATGGTTGGGCCCTTGGTAGTTTTAGATCTTCAGCTCCCGGGGTTTATACAATTAAAGCCAAGGATGTTACATTCTCAACTGATATAAATGTTCAACACAGTGCAGCTGTATATGTATTCCCTGTACCTTCACCTGATATTAACCCGGAACCCTACTATACTAAAGGTAGTACAAATACAATAACTTGGGATGCTGTACAAGGGCTTGATACTCAATATAAGTATAGGGTAGAGGTTTCAACTGTTAGTACATTTACAACTATAGTTTCTACCTCCCCTCTAATCACAAATCTCTCCTACACATTTACAGGTTTGGATGATTCTAAAATGTACTTCTATCGTGTACTTGCTCAAAATAGTGGGGGAGCAGATAGTGCTTGGTCAGATACTGTGTTTAGTGTGCAGGATTCATCTGCTCCAATTATTATTCCGACCCAACAACCTACTATCGATAAATCAAGCAATGTACCAAGTATTACATTTAAGTTTAATGTTACAGATAATCTCTCATTGAAGGAAGTTAAATTGTACTGTGTTACCTCAAATGGTAATGAGGAGTGTGGTTCATTACAATCGACAGGTAGTAGCTATACCGCCTATATCTCATTTAGTTCACTAGAGCGTGGCCTATTTAAGAAGTATAACGGTAAGTATGAGTTTTGTGTAACAGCACAGGATCAAGCAGGGAATGTTTCTGAGCGGTGTGATTTTTCAATTGTATTAGATGATTACATAGATATCGACGTTCCAATTTTTACGGAGGTGATTAACTATGTTTTTAAGAATGTTAATAACTTCGTTGCAGATATTGATAGTAGTGTGGCGGATTATCTTTCAGGGTTGAAAGTTCTTTCCCTTACACTGCTTGGTCTTCTTCTTCTACTTATCTCTACTTCTTTCTCACTATTTATTCTTCTAGGGTCTATTTCTCTCATCCCATACCTGGTTGTGAATACCTTCTATCGTTTTCTTAACTTCATTGGTTTTAGGAAGCATGGAGCGCCTTGTGGGGTTGTCTATGATTCGGTAACGAAGAAACCTTTAGGCTTGGTTAGAGTGAAGATATATAACAATAATAACGTATTGATTAGAAAGGATATTACTAATTCTAAAGGTGAATTCTTTGGTAATTTGGATATAGGTAGGTATAGGGTGATTATAGATAGAAGGGGGTATCTCTTTCCAAGTTTGGTAGTTAAAAAGGATGTGGATGAGAAATATAGTAGGGTGTATAGAGGGGATATGATTATTGTTTCTAAGCGTAATCCTATGAATATTTCTATTCCTCTTGACCCTGTAGATATGATGTCGAATGATTTAAGGAAGAGGTATAGAAAGATGAAGGTTGTTCATTTTATTAAACATCTCAATATTCTTATTACAGTTATTGGTTTGTTATTAGCTCTTCATGCATTTGATAGGGATGTGAGTTGGTTTAATCTGTTTATCCTTCTACTATATATCCCAGCATTTGGCTTTTATCTCAAGGCAGTTCTTAGATTGAATATTGGAATGAAGTAGTATTGAAAAAATGGCATTATATTGATATCATCTACAGATTTATTGCCGTGGATGTGTAGCTCAATTGGTAGAGCAAGCGGCTCTTAACCGTTAGGTTCTGGGTTCGAGTCCCAGCACATCCACCAT
>CAZUOO010000010.1:0-23338 GCA_964621555.1 uncultured Candidatus Saccharibacteria bacterium
TCCAACACTAATAATCCATCAGACAATAACTTCCTTCTACTTGGAACCTATAGTGTAATACCTCCATGTATGACAAACAAAAGCTAACAGAGAAAGCTGAAAATTTTAAAAGAGACTTTGAAGGTCAATTCCGAAACTTTGAGGAAGAGAGTAATAGGCATGAACAGATGTATTTCAATCACTCACCTCGAATAGAACATGGCCTATCCAACGTAGGTAACGCTGCTCCTGCAACAACAAGGATTCTAAATGAAATCACTAAGCATCACTTAGAGATTATTGCCCTTACATCTGTGGATAAGGAAGAGAGAAGAAGTGAAGTAGACAAGGCGGTCACAATGCACTGGTCTGAACTTGAATCTATTAAGATGGAGCAACTTGAACAGGAATATTGGGATATGCACAACGATACATACAAGGAAAGACTCTCTAGACTAAGATCACAACTAGATGATCAAGAAATACATGATATAGCACAGAGTGGCCAGATTGTTGTAATTCCTGCAATGAACGAATTCAGATTACACGAGGCCGTTAAGACACTAGATGAATCACTACATCCAACCAAGCAACAAAGGAAACAAGGTGTAAAAGAGAGTCCTGTCAACGTTATCATCTATTTCAACTTTAAAGACGAAGAAATTCCTCAAGATGTAATCCAATCTCTCGAACTTGCGCTAAAACAAAACCGAAATATTAATGTACACGTAATTCGAGAGCATGTTCCAGATGATAATACGGTTCAGGATTCAAAGAAAGTGGCGCTTGATCTCGGATTAGCTTTAAAAGGGTCAGGTAGAGACATTCCAATACTCATGCTAGATGCAGATATAACAGAATTAAATCATGGGATACTACAGAAATTAGTCAAAGGATTAAATAATAAGCCGTGGACACCTCGTGCAATTTCCAGCTATTACGAAATACCTAAATCAATGCTTCAACAGTATCCTGCCATGTACTACTACTTTAAGATTCTGAAGGAATCCCTCGACTCTAACTCCAAAGGCAAATTTGAGAGGGTTGATCTCGATTCAATGCAAAAAGCATACGGGGGTTTTCTATTAGCACATGCCAGAACTTTCATGCAAGCAGGTGGCTTCCTCCCATATAGAAATACATTTGAAGATACCCTCTTCATATTCCAACTAGAGTGCCTTATGAATGGAAGTATTGATACAATTAACTTTTGGCCAGTTAATGCTGCAAAAGAGTTTGACACAACAGCCTATATAGCCACAAACTACACTAGAGAGATGAAGGCTGTTCTAGAAAATAAGGAGGCGATGTCTAGATGGGGATCAATATTTGATACTAACGAACAGAACAAGGAAGCAGGGAGTAGGAGAGAAGACTTTTCTCAGATTGATCATCCATTACTCAAAAAGTATAACCTAAATGGAAATAAGGGTGAGATGTTCAGAACAGTAATACAACATTTAGCGAGTATAGAATTCAAAGATGATTGGGTAACAAACTATGCTATGCAGTCAGTAGTATTTGTAGCGTATATAAAGATAGCAATAGAAGCTGGAATTACCAAAGGTAAGGCAGTTGAAATTTGGACTGATATGTTTCCTAATTTCAAAGAGAATATGTATAAGGGAAAACTACAGCAGAAGAGAGATAAAGGAAAGTAGCAAATATAGGCAAGATCGTTATGTCTTAAAATAGATTCTTATCTGGGGTGGATGATGGGACTTGAACCCACAACCCTCGGTTCCACAAACCGATGCTCTAACCAATTGAGCTACATCCACCATATAACTCAAATATTATACATTATAGAGTATAAATAAAACAATTTAATACAACATGGATGTAAATTGGAATAATCCCTCACAAACCTCCTCCAGATGGTATAATAATTCACATGAACACAGTACTAAAGGTAATCACAGTTGAAAAAGATGAAAAAACTCTACGAAAGATCTCTAAGGACGTACCTATAGAAGAAATAAACACACCACAGTTCCACCAATTCCTTGAGAACCTCAAGGTAACGGCACTAAACAGCAAACTACCCAAAGGATGGGAACCTGCTGGACTAGCTGCAATACAGGTAGGGGTGGATAAAAAGGTATTCATAGCCATAGACCTTGAAACAGGAGAATTCACAGAATATATAAACCCTAAGCTAAAGACAGTAGGGGATAAGGAAAGCATAGAAATAGAGGGATGCCTAAGTATACCTGATACCACAGGCTACGTTAAAAGACCCAAGAAAATAAAAATAACATACCTTGATAGATTTGGAAACTCTCATACAGAAAGACTCTCTGGATTTGACGCTAGAATAGTACAACACGAATACGACCACCTTATTGGCATACTATTTACAGACAAACTTGTACAGTAATGCCCATAAAACATAACCTCACAGATAGAGCCAGCAACAAAGCCCGTACCACACTATATGTATACATCATTGTCTTCATAGCCATTGTAACCATACCATTCCTCCTAAACAACCAGAAAGAAAACGGTAACAAAACAGAGAAAGAAAGTAAGAAGAGATACACACTCTGCATAGAAGGGGAGGTAGACGGCACCTACACAGAAATACTAGACCAATACAGTAATGACAACGACTTAGCACAAGGAGTTAAGGACGTAGACTGCTCCGTAACCATAGCTAGAAACGTCAAAAACATAAACAACTACATACGTTTAAGCAATAGAATATATGTAATAGTTGGTAGATATGACAACACCATACAAAATATCACCACCCAAGACCTCCAATCAATCCTCACCACCCAACAGTATAAGGGAAGTAGCGTAATATGGGACGAGCAAACCGACCAATTCCTAAAAAGTACATTTGATAACATTGGAGTAGGGCAGAGGGTAGTAAGCAAGGAAGAGGTTGTAAAAAGGCTGGAGAAAGAAAACAATACCCTCGCAATAATCCCCTTTGAAGAGATTACTCACAAATACTCAATAGTCACCATAGACAACCTAACCCCACTAGATAAAGAATTCAACACACTTAGATACCCACTCATAGATAGATACTGGATCAAAGGAATAGAAGATATTAGGGAGAAGCTAAGTAGTAAAATACTCCAAGAGATCCCTGAATCAAACTATAACAGCACCAACATAAAGACACTCCTCCTCACAGGATCATCTGCCATTGGAAGTGGTATACAACAACAGCTATACAACAACAAACAGCTCAACTACATCTCTCCCACATTACAAAACATTATCTCAAGCGCTGATATAGCCCAAATAAACAATGAAGCCTCAATCTCAACACCATGTATACAATCAGAAAATACATCTAAATACTGTAGCACTCCTGAAAATATCGAGATAATAAAAGATTTGGGATTTGATGTAGTGGGTGTAAATGGAAACCACATAATGGATATCTCCTACGAAAGCTACATAGAAACCCTCCAATGGTACTCTAAAAACAATATCAAATACTATGCAGGTGGAACCAGCCAAGCAGACGCACTAAAACCAAAGATAGTTGAAATAAACAAGCTAAGATTCTCCTTCATAGGCTTCAACTTCCTATACCCCTTCAGCTACTACGCCTCTAAAACCACCGCAGGAAGTGCCAATGTAGACATGAAGATAATGGAAGAAACGATCAAAAATGCCAAGAAAGAATCAGAGGTAGTAATTGTAGACATGGGGTGGGGATATGAGTCTGAAGAAAGACTCCTCCCATACCAAATAGAATATGCCAATAAAGCACTAGAATTTGGGGCAAACATTGTAATAGGTACAAACAGCAGACAAGTACAAAAGATTGAGCTACACAACAACGGTAATATGATCTTCTATGGCCTTGGTGCATTCCTCCCTCATACATACCAAGATGCCCAAAGCGCCATCTACATTCTCACATACTACAACGATAAACCAATAAACATATCCATTAAACCCATTTCAAATATCAACGGTACCATTGACCTTGCCCCAATCTCACAACTAGATACCATCCTCAAGAAAGTGTATAGTAGTATAGAGATAAAATAAAAATCTGCTAACAGTGAAAAAGATAATAATTACATTAGTAATAACCTTAATACTCTCCCTAATACCATTCAACGCCACATTTGCGGCAACACAGAATGATATAAACAACACCATTAAGAGTCTGGAAGACGAGAGAATAGAAAAGTTAGAAATAGAATTAGGGTTAACAGTACCATCCATCTCTGACAATCCAAACCACATAATCACATTTCGAGACCCTTCAGAAAAGGAAGGAGTTAGACTTGAGATAGATGGACAGGGGTTTAAGACTGTAAAAAGCCCGTACACACTACCATCATTAGGAATAGGTAAACACACACTCACATTCAAATTCACAGACTCAGAGGAAGCCCCACAAACATTAGAGAAGACTATAACAATCATTCCTCGTCCTCCAATAATAGACGCACCTGAGAAACTTTCCCTCACCGAGATTACCTTCAAAGGAACCGCACTAACCGCTTCAGTTGTCGACCTATACTTAACATCTGGTACCAAAAGCTACAAAGCCGCTCCAGAGGTTAGTACAGATGGATCATGGACATACACATTCAAATCAGACTTCCCATATGGCATATACAATATAATTGGAGTAACAAGAAAGAATGGATTTGCGAGCAGTTTCTCGGAGCAAATAGTATTTGAGTTAAGCAAAACTGGTGATGGAGCAATCAAACCTGAAAAAGTAACCCCAATAAACTTTAGTTTTACAGACCTTGTAAAACAGAATCCATCTGACTTAGTACGTCAAAATCCCGACCTGCTATACCTAACACTAGGTTCAATACTCCTAGGTATAATTGTAACCCTCCTCTTTACAAGATTAGGACATATTAGACTACATCAGAATTTAGAGAAAGTATTCTCGTCTAAATTAAATAATAACCCGGAGAGAATAGAGAATAGGAGGAAAAGCGAAGATAGACCACTAACCCTCAGAGAGAAATTTGAGAGGGCTGGACTTAAGAAACAAGACATAGAGGATATTGAAGAGAAGGTAGAAGAGAAAATAGAGGAGAAAGAAAAAGGGGAGAAGGAGGAGAGAGATGATCTGAAGAATTTTGTAGAGGAAAAGGTTGTATCCAAAGAAGAGTTTCTTAAAGAGTTTAAAGAACATGACCCTGATACAGATAAAGGTAAAGAGAAAAAGGAAAAAAAGGCAGAGGATGTAAAGCCTAAAAAGAACAGTAACCTTATGAATAGTATTAAGATATCACTAACATCCAAACCAAAGAAGTAGTGGTATAATACGTCAATAAAGTTTATACCTACCCTATGATTCAATTCAGAACTAATGCAGTAGCGATAGCAAGAGAATTTAGAGAGATGTTAGAGAGTATCCCTACACAAGAATATAATAGAATTGCTCCAATTGTTATTGCAAGATACCACGCACAGTTATTTACCGAAGAATGGTCCGAGGATATCAATTAAATTAAACATCTCCTTAGAGAGATGTTTACCGGTGAGAATGATTACCAGAATGGGAAAACGATTCTAGAGATACACCTACGAACGACCTCAGAAATTGCACGTGATATTGGAATACTTTGTGGAGACTTCAGTAGTTTCGTTGAGAGTGAGAAGATGGAAAAGAAATTCGTTGACCAATTAGTCACTGATGGAGTATATACACCAGATACAATCCCTGAACGATTTATTAACGTAATCGACCCTGAACTTAGACTAGTATAATAATAGTTATGCCAGGAGGGGGAGTTGAACCCCCACCTCTGTTTAGGAGACTACGACCTGAACGTAGCGTGTCTGCCAATTTCACCATCCTGGCCTATAATTCCCACTCTAATACAGTATTATACCTCTCTTCAGGATAATTGATATTAGTAAGGGAAAGATTCTCAATACGATTTGAAACAACTACGTTAAACTGAGGCTCATACAGGAATATTGCAGGAGCGTCATCATTAATCAACCTCTGTACAATCGTGTAGGACTCTAAACGATCAGACTGCTTCACCTGAGTACGACCTCTCTCCAAAAAGATATCAACACGATCATAGGTATAACCTGAAAGATTAAGATATGGATAATCCTTTCTTAATGAATGCCATAGATCATACTGATCAGGATCAATACTGCTTTCAATCTCATACATCAAAATATCGTAATCCCTGGTTGCCAAAGTCTCTTTAGTCAATCTATCGAAAGACAACCCCTCAAGCTCAACAATAATACCTTCCTTATCCAATAAGTCCTTAATAACTGTAACAATTGCAGAATTTGCATCATTATCCAAATAGGTAATCGTTACGGTTAACACCTTACCGTCTGAAGATTGGTAGTAGCCAGAACTCTCATCCTTCTTATATCCACCTGCTTGAAACTCTGCATCAGCCTTCTTCTGATCGTAGAGATAGTATGGAAGATTCTTAACATACGCCCACGACTTACTCGAGAAAGATGAATATGTAACCACACCATCAACCTTCGCCAACTTCACAACCTCCTCTCTATTTAATATATAGTTTAACCCTCTTCTCACAGAAGAAGTCCCAAAACTACTCACACGGTTATTAAGGAATAGAACCTTCTTTCTAGTATTAATGACGGTCTGAAGCACATCGTAGGTCTTAGAATACTCACTCACATAATCCAGATCCCTCAACCCAACCCCACTCACAATATCCAACCTATTATTCCTAAAAGCCACCTCTAATTCATCTACAGACTTAAAAATATAGTAATTATACTCCTGTACATCACCCTCTACATTATAGTGGGGAGTACGCTTAAGGGTGACCAAAGCCTCATTGGAATTAACCACCTCGAAATATCCGCTACCAATTGGCTTTCTTGAGAAGGTACTCTCAGAAATCTGTGAAAGTTGCCTCCCTTCAAATGCAAACGCTGGAACCACATAGATAGAAATGGACTCCCAGAATGTAGCACTATACTGATCAAGTACCACCCTAAATCTATACCTATCAATCTTCTCAATACTCAAGCCTTCAAAACCCTGACCAATAGTCTCCTGTGACAACTTAGTGGACAAATCCCTAGCAGTATTAAAGGTAAATATAACATCATCTGCGGTTACATCATCACCACTATGCCATTTTGCGCTACCATCCAATGTGAACTCATACTTAAGTAGATCAGAGGATACCTTCCATGACTTAGCCAGATCTGGATGTGGTTGTCCTTTACCATCAATCTTAACTATCTTTCTAAACACTAATGCTTGAATATCTCTATCGACCTGACTCTGAGGTATATACAATGGATTCAAATTACTCAAATACCCAACTGTACCCTCTGAAACACTATTTGCATTACGCCTAGAGAGTATGGAGGTATAATCACGAGCCTCAAGGATATAACTCCCAATTAGAAAAAGCACTGAGATTGTTAGGAGGATGTAACTAAAAGGAGCAAGTCCTCTTGTAACCCGACCCATGATATCTGGATAATCCCAAAGAATATCCCTAAATTTCATATAACTAATCGCTTAATTTGACTATAATCAATGAAAGAGAAGCAAAAAGAATAGTGAGTACAATAGTTGCATAGTATAGGAACTTCTCTAAACCTCGCTTAGTTCTAAAGATTTCACCACCTCCACCAAACATACTACCCAATCCCTCTGCACGATTCTGCAAAATAACCGAAACCACTATCAAAATAGATAGTACAACCTGTATTACCAATAATGTATCTTTCATTATGTATAAGTATAAAATTAATCGTCCGAACTCTTTTTAAGACTCTCTAACAGTGCACTCAGAAAAGATGCCACCAGCGACACTCCAATCAATGTACCAAACTGTGACACCTGAAATGCGTTAATGGTTATAATCTGTAGATTAACCTCATCAAATGCACTTGAGTTAATATACAGCGTTGGTACAAATAATTCCAGCGCATACAACACACCCGCCACAATAACAAAGGCGGTTACAAAATATGTAAGAAAATTAATCTTCACGGTTAGAAACTTAAGCACAGGTCTATGCAACATAATAGCGAAGGAGAGTGCAATTAATGTCCCAACTAAATACATAAAATCTGAAGGTAGTTGAAAACCCTCGAAGGTATTAGACACAGCAATAAATATAATTATATTTAGAAACAGTGAAAAAAAGAACTTTTTCATGCTATGTTGCTGATAAAATCTATATTAAGTATACTAACAATGATACTATTATATATAACTACTATCAATCATGCAAAAACTGTCCCACACCAAAATAATCGCCACAATCGGCCCCTCAACTTGGGACGACAATGTACTATTAGAAATGATCGAAAATGGATTGCAGATGGCAAGAATTAACGCCTCCTTCGCAGATTTCAAAGAGTTAGAGCGGGTATCCGAGCAATTTAGGAGACTATCTCCAAAGGTGGCAATAATGCTAGATACGATGGGACATAAAATCAGAGTAACTGGTTTTGAGCAAGAGAGAACACTTCAGGAAGGGGATAAAGTAATACTAATACCTGAAACCAACGCACCCTCCCCAGATGGCACTATACAAATCACATACCCCAATCTACACAAGTTTGTATCACCAAACAATAAGATACTGTTTGACGATGGAAATATAGTACTCACGGTTGTAGGTATAAAAGCTATGGAAGTACACTGCAAAGTAACCGTAGGTGGAATATTAAAAAAGCGAAAGACTGTAAATGTACCAAACGTACATCTAGACTTTCCACATCTTTCTGAGAAAGATATACATGACATACACTATGCAGTTGAGCACAACTTCGACTATATTTCAGCCTCATTCATTAGAAATAAAGAGGACGTGATGGCAGTAAGAAAAGAGATGGGAATGACAGATACCAAACTAATAGCAAAAATTGAAGATACCGAGGGAGTAGAGAAGTTTGACGAGATTCTCCCATTGGTTGATGGAATTATGATTGCCAGAGGAGACATGGGAGTAGAACTTCCACTTGAAGTTGTACCAATTAAACAGAAACAATTCATACAGAAATGTAGAATGGCAGGCAAGCTAGTAATAGTTGCCACTCAAATGCTTGAAACAATGAAAGATAACCCTAGACCAACTCGTGCAGAGGTTAGTGACGTGGCTAACGCTGTAATGGATGGGACAGATGCTATGATGCTCTCCGCAGAAACCTCCACTGGTAAGTATCCAGTCGAAGCAGTCAAAGTCATGACAAAGGTCGCAAGAGAGTCAGAGAGAGTTTTGAAATCACAACCAGTATGGGGTAGAACAGATGCATCAGAGGAAACTGATGTGCTATGTAAAGCACTTGTAAACCTTGTTGATGAGCTAAACCTTAAAGGAGTAATCGTAATATCCCAAACAGGAAAAACCGTTAGAAGCCTTGCTAGACATAGAATAAAAGTACCAATATGGAATATCAGCAATAATCCTAAGCTAATAAGACAAACAAATCTCTTTAGAGGAGTTGAAGGTATTTATATGAAACAGATGAATAGCGACAGAGATACGCTAGTATCTAAAGTAGCAGAAATTGTATATTCCCAAGGGTTATTGGATATTAAGGATAAAATCGCTATAATATCAGGCAGTTCTATAAAAAAGAAGAAACTGAACTCGATATTAGAGATATCTCAGGTAAAAGATCTCTTAGATTAATATAACTATGGTGACGTAGCCAAGCTGGTAAGGCAGAAGTCTGCAAAACTTCGATGCGCGGGTTCGAACCCCGCCGTCACCTCCATTATATTATCCAACATTACAATGAGTGGAATCCCCCTACATAAAGTAGCAACTATTCGAGTAGGCGTAGAGGCAGTGATTACATACAACAACGAATACCTCTTTCAAAGACGAAGTCGTAATCTTGAATTTTTTCCTGAATACCTAAGTTTTCTGGGTGGACATATTGATCAAGGTGAATCAGCCATGGACGCACTAATTAAAGAAGTAAAAGAGGAATCCGGAATAACTATTAACCCAAAAGATTGTAAATTTATATTCAACCGCATTGTACATAACCATGACTCAAATATAATATGGAGCATACAGGGCTTTATAGTAGAGCTACCAGAAAAGATTATTCCACAATCCTCAATAGAAGGTGAGTGTATATGGTTGGGATATGAAGACGTACTAAAAGAAGAGAAAGTGGTTCCATCAAACCTCTACGACCTAAAGAAAGTATATGCAAATCCCAATTTAGTCACATACGAGTACGGTGAGATAATAAATAACACATATATTGTTAAAACTTAACCCTATTATCACAAAGCCAAAAATGTAGTAGAATTGCCTACATATGCCGAGGTGGCGGAACAGGCAGACGCGACGGACTTAAAATCCGTTTCCCGCAAGGGAGTGGGGGTTCGATTCCCCCCCCCGGCATTTCCCAATATCCCCCTTATATCAATTTCAATTAGTTTTAATCTTCTAATGGTGAAATATATGTTGTAATATATTGGCACCTATTTACATACGTGAAATAACCCATTATGAAAAATAATTCATTCATAAACTATGAAGATATTAGAAAGGATATATTCACCAAGAAGCAATTAGTACAGTTGGATAAAAAGCTTAAGGCCAAAATTGCGTTTATAAAACGATCACATTAACTACCGTTTAACTGCTTCTCTAAAAACATATTTACCAACTTCTTAAACACCGTTTTATCATTCAAGTACTGATCAAAAATAATGTGATCAATATTTGCATTCTTAGCAAACTGAGAATCGATCTCAGAATCACCGAAATACATTAAATGCTTTGGATTAATCTTTGAACGATTAATAAGGTCAATTAGACAGTATGGATTGGGCTTTTTATAACCTGCATCAACACACGATATAACCTCTTCAAAATACTTATCTATGTGATTTGCCTTAAGAATACTTTTCATAAGAGGTTTGCTCCTATTAGTACAAATAAATAGCCTCTTATTACTATTTTTCAAAAACTCTAAAATCTCTACCACACCATCAAATATCTTCATCTTATCAATGTTATCTTCTTGAATCTTCCTATCCTTCAAGAGAAGCTCAGAGATATCAGCCTTTAAATTAAGCTTATCTAAAATGTACACATACAAATCTTCAATAGTCATACCACGAATAGATTCATGCATCTTAACAACCAAATCAAAACTAACTGACTCATCAATACTAGTAATCACACGTGCAATGGTTTCTCCACAAAACTGCCTACCATCAATTAATGTATCATCCAAATCAAAAACAAATGCTGTTTTAAAAACACGAGGGTCGCCGATAGCATTCGCAATACTAGGACTATCATCGAAAAAATGTGAAATAGTTACGCCCAAAGCCCCAGATAATTTCTCCAGCTGACCAATCGAGACATTGGAAACACCAAGTTCATAGCGACTTATCATCACCTCAGTACAACCGATCATCTGAGAAAGCTGCTTCTGAGTAAGATGCTGTTTTTCCCTTAATTCTTTAATTTTACTACCTATTTTCTTATCCACGAGCTGGAGTATACACCTGAGTACTAGTCGAGTCAATAGATATAATTAAAGTACTAGAGAGGTGGCAAACTAATCTGCATCCCCAAACTTATCTGGGTCCTCATTACCACACCTAGGACACTTCTTAATAGGCTTAACACCCTCATATGTATAATTACATACTAAACACTTCCACCTCGCCCACATAACATCCAGGTCCTCTGGTTGTAGTGAATTAACCTCATACTGCGAGCCTGTATTAACAACTCCATTATTATCAATATCGTTTGGAAGTGAGGTAGGGGGAGATGGGGTAGTATTAATTGGATTTGATATATCCGCCATCTTTAAGCATATTAAGAATTAAGTTAAAAGTTTCCTCTTCATTTAACCTTGAACTATCTATTACAATATCATTGTACAACTTTGGATTAGAGTAATCCATATCATAGGAATTCAAAAATCTTCGGCCATCAATTTCATACCTCTCTGTTAACCTATTAACCTCCGCTTTAAACTTTTCAGAACTCTCGGAAACAACCTCACCATTTCGAAGAAAGGTACGCATAGCACGAGTATTAATATCACTATACAACCAAATACTAACCGTTCTGGGAATATTGTGAAGCTTGGTAAGTGCTGCAAACGTCTTACTCTCAATTAACACATCTTTTTTCTTTGCAAACTCAATCAACTGCGCATCAACCTTCTCATCATAATACTTCCCTAGATCATTTGATTCGATATATTTAAAAAACTCTATTAGATCCATACCCATATCTTTTGCATAACCTCTCATAATTTCACCTCCGTAAATACGCTCAAGATTAAAATGCTTTGCCAATAGCTTAGAGATTGTAGAGCAACCAGACCTACCCGGACCACCCACCACAATTAATAAGCCTAAATCTTCCTCTCTTCCAAATTGATTAGTACCTTTAACATTCATAGCAAACATAGTATATTAAAATCAGTATGGTGACAAGAAAAAGTATAAACAAAAGGGGAAAAACAGAAGGGAAAGTGGGAAAAGTTGACCCATTCCTACTAACCTTCGCAGCTATCATGATAGCATTTGGTGCCGTAATGATTTTTGACGCCAGCGTGTATCAAGCCGACAGATACTTTGGCGACCAATTCTACTTTCTTAGACAGCATATCCTCTGGCTATTTGTGGGTGGCATACTAGGTACAATTGCATACCTAGTTCCATACAAAGTAATTCTAAAACTCTCTCCACTCCTATTCATGATTACGATGGGACTTCTTGTAGCAGTACTAATATTTGGAGACTACGTTAATGGATCTAAAAGATGGTTCTCCATTGGTGCACTACCGATACAGCCAGCTGAGTTCATGAAACCAATCCTAATCCTATTCCTCGCGGGGATACTTTCTAAACCCGATGAAGAAGGAAAAAAGAAACGGCTAAACGAGGTGGAGATGTTTAAACGTAAATTAATTAGATTTGCACTTCCAGTTGGCCTCGCACTATTATTAATTGTACTTGAACCAGACCTTGGTACCACACTATTAATTGGCGCCACAGCTATCCTCATGTTCTTTATATCAGACAACTCATCTGTGCATTACAAAGGCACGCTCACAATTGCAGGGATCTTTGGGGGACTAGCCGCACTAGCAGGAGTCTTTGCCAGCTACAGAATGGCAAGAGTTAAAACATTCCTTTCACTGCTTTTCAAAGGAGTTGTAGAAGACCCCAATGGAACGGGATATCAAATACAACAAATACTAATTGGAATAGGGTCGGGGGGACTGCTGGGGAAAGGTTTCGGACAGTCCAGGCAAAGATTCGGATACCTAGTTGAGAACACTGCTTTCACAGACTCAATATTTGCAGTAATACTGGAAGAGCTTGGATACCTAGGTGGAGTAGTATTTGTATCCCTCTGGGGACTATTTCTCTGGAGAATACTTAAGCTCTCGCAGATGATAGCCGACAAGGCAGGTGGACTTATAATCGCAGGAATCGGTATATGGTTCACTCTACAAAGCTTCTTAAATATGGCCGCAAACGTTGGTTTAATACCGCTAACAGGAATCCCGCTACCTTTTTTTACCTACGGAGGATCTAATACCATTGTAACTATGATAGGTTTAGGGCTATTATTGAACGTATCCAGACATGCAACAAATGAAAACAGTAAATAAAAAGATTGTAATAACAGGAGGTGGCTCAGGCGGACATATATCTGTCGCCACAGCATTCCTTGACGCTCTAGAAAGCAACGTGCAAATACCAAAAGAGAATATCCTCTATATCGGTACTGATTTAGGAATGGTGGGGGAGAAAGTTGGAACAAGTCTTGAACAAAAGATTATGCAGGATCGTGAAGTGAATTTCACAACTATACGCGCAGGTAAACTACAACGACGCTTTGAATTCGCCACCATCAAACTTCTCTTCAGAGCTATACTTGGTGTAATAGACTCATATAGAATAATTAAGAGCTTCAAACCTGACATAATATTCTGTACAGGAGGATACCTCGCAGTACCTGTAGCAATTGCAGGTTGGGCAAATAAAATACCAATATACCTACACGAGCAAACTGCCGCTGTTGGGCTCGCAAATGGGTTTGTGGCTAAAGTGGCAAAGAGAGTATATATCTCTTTCAAATCTTCACAGAAATATTTCCCTAAAGACAAGACCCTCCTCACAGGGAATATTGTAAGAAAGGATATTTTTAAGACTGATGGAAAAACAGAGCTATGTAAACAGATTAAAGTAATGAAGCAGATCAATTCCCCAATTATATACATTTCAGGAGGAGGGCAGGGATCTCACATTTTAAACCTATTGGTTAGAGATATGATGAAATATGCTCTACTAGACTACCAAATAATATTACAAACAGGTGACAACAAGGTACTTAGAGACTACGACGTAATTAAAAATGACTGGAATAAACTCCCTGAGAGGTTAAAACAGAGGATATATATTACCAAGTTTGTAAACAACGACGAGATAGGGTGCGTACTGAATAACGTAGATCTATACGTGGGTAGGGCAGGGGCAAATATCGTATATGAGGTTGGAGTATTACGAATTCCATCAATCTTCATACCAATACCCTGGGTTACTCATAACGAGCAGGAGTTAAATGCCAGAATCCTAGAATCATACGGTTTGGCAAAAATAATTCTTGAGGGGGAAGTGACAAGCGGTAAACTACATAGCGAGATTAAGAAATCGCTAGCATCTATATCTAACATGCAAATAGATAATGAAGGCCTCAAAAACCAATTTCCTTTGAATGCTCAGGAAGTGATAATTAAAGATATGTTTAATTAGTGATATACTAACGAAATAGAATTAATTTATTGATAGACTTAACGTGAAAGAAACATTCTTACTATTAATAGGTTCCACAGTAATATCTGCAATTATACTTCCGCTCATCATTAACTTCCTATATAGAATGAATATAAGAGATGTTAGCAATATCAAGAGTAAGGATGGAATACTAGACAATAAAGTCTATGTTCAACTACAGGGTGGTAAAACCGGTACGCCAAAGGGAGGTGGAATACTCTGGGTAATTCTTTTCCCTATAATTTCAATATTCGCATTAGGTCTCACCCCACTCAACCTCTTAATAGTATCCATAGCAATTGTATACGGGATAATTGGTATGCTAGATGACTCAAAAAAAGTGAGCAAAAGCAATGACCACTTCAAAAGAGACCACATGTTAAGAAGAGTTAAGTTTATAACCGAGGTGCTCATTGGACTACTATTCAGCCACCTATTAATCACTACCCTTGACCTCACAAACTCTCTAATTAACTATGCATTCCTTGCATTCCTTTTCACAAGCTACACCAACGCATTCAACATCAACGATGGACTCGACGGACTACTCACAGGACAGACAATCTGGATATTCACAGGGATGTTAATACTCGCAATAATGCAAAACCAAACCAACCTCTCTATGTATTTTGCAATAATGATAGGAATACTCATTGTCTTCCTATACTTCAACATTAACCCTGCCAGAGTATTTATGGGGGACGTAGGATCAATGAGTTTAGGTGTAATATCACTCACTCTAGCAATTGTAACCAACAACATCCTCCCATTTATTATCATGACAATACCTTCAATTATCACAATCGCAAGCTCACTAATCCAGATGCTATCAATCAAATACCTGCAAAAGAAGATCTTCAAAATTGCACCACTTCACCATCACTTCCAAGCAATGGGTTGGTCTGAAACAAAGGTTACAGAAAGATATTGGTTAGCGCAGATATTCTTTGTATTTCTAGCAATAGCGGTTAGTACACTTTAGAAATACCTAGCGAGTCCGTAAATGATTTTGAGTGCCTACCTTCAATCAGAAGAGTACTGCCATTCCCATTAAGTTGAATCTTCTCAAACATAGTAGTTTCATTATCAAAGGTATGTACAAAATCATACCCTTCAACGTTGAAAGCCCTATCAGTGGTATACAGTTCAATATCTTTTCCTTTCAAATGACCGAGTATCTTTAGGTATGAAGCCTCTTTCTCACTACCCAATTCAAACACCCCATGGGTTGATATAATCTTGTTACCTGTTGCAATAGAATCGAGGGTATCTATAGCTGCAATAAAACCATCTACATTAGAGTTATAGCTATCATTCAAGACTCTTAACCCATTTACACCTTCATGCAACGAAAGTTTACCAAGCACCGGTGTAATCATCTTAACAACCTGTTGAACATCCGCATAACTCATACCAACTTCACGTGCTATTAATATTGCAGGAACCAGATTAGTCACATTATGCCTACCTAAAAGCATAGTGGAATAACTCTCAACCTCATTACCTACCTTAATAGAAAAATCTAATCCATTAAGACTCTGCTTAACGTTCGTGATTCTAATATCTGCTCCATCGGAAACACCATACGCAACAATTTTAGGGGATTTGTATTCACTGATGACACTACTTGCGCCATCCCAATCAGTAGAGATGTAAACTCGCTCAGAACTACCCTCAACCATCTCAAACTTTGTATTCAGGATGTTCTTTCTACTACCAAAAAGGGATAGATGTTGATTACCAACCCCAGTTATAACGCCAATTGTGGGTTTAAACCTTCTACAAAGCTTGGCTATATCGCCCTTTCTATATGCCCCCATCTCTGCAATGAAATACTCCATACTACTTCCAACCTGCAACCCAATCTCCATCGCAAGTCCCACTTCCGTATTTCTATTCCCTCGACTTTTCCCTGTCGCATACCTTGCAGAAAGTATCCTGTGTAAATACTCCTTCACCGAGCTTTTTCCATATGAACCTGTTATAGCAATAATCTTCACATTAGAACTTTTAAGTTGACGTTGTGCAATATACATATATCTATATCGGTATAAGGCGGAGAGAGGAGAAGTGAGTATTGCACCAAGCATAGGTAGCAGCTTCATTACGAACACCGCTACAAATCCAAGCAACACCTGCAAGTATATAGGAGATATAATTGTGAGTAGTAGATAGAAATATGACACCATGCCAACCCATACAATACCTAACATAAGGATATTTCGAATGCTTTTGGCAGGAAAAGAGAAAGAAGGAAGTACAAAACCTTTAAAGAAACCTTTCTCCCCAATAAATGAGAAGTACCTATATAGTAAGTACTCACAGATTTGTAAGTGAAGAATATGAGGGAATGACAATACAGAAAATGTACTTCCTAGTATCAATGAAATTAATATATCCCAGATCATTTACTGTTAAGAAACAACTTAACATCCTTCTCAATTAGTTCAGGATAGTATACTGGAAGCTCGTGCCCCACATTGCTATACACATTCAGCTGTGAACCTTTAATACCTCGATTTAAGATATGTGCATGATAAAGTGGGGTTTCAATATCATCCGCCCCCCATATAATCTGAGTCTTTGTACTAATTTTAGGAAGCAGATGAGAGATATCCGTATTAATAATCTTGATGAAATTACTCTCCAGATGTTCCAGTTTCAAAAGCTCAGAATTCGGATAAAACACTTTATAGTACAACTTCCTTAACCATTTAAACCTTTTAAGCACCTTCCTCAATCCACCAACCTCACTCTCAATATTATTTTTTTTCACTCTGAGGAAAGAAGGAGCACAAAGCACAAGCCTATCTATAACGGTACTCTCCGCAGCCAAGTAAACACCTAATGCTCCTCCGTATGAGTGACCAATATAGGAAGTGCTCTTTCCAATAACAGTATTTATAAACTCAACGAGTAGATCTGCATATTCAACAATTCCCCAATCAGGGTTAGGATTATCACTACTACCTCTTCCAGGTAGGTCAATCAGGTAACAGGTATGAGTAGCCTCAAATGACTTTGCTAATGTACTTAAACTCTTCGAATTACCCTTCCACCCATGCACAAAAAGCAAAGGCTCCCCACTACCAAACCTCTCATAATGTATTTTCTTCCCTTTAATAAATATTTCCACCCAATCATTATATCAAAAATATGAGGAAGGAAATTAGATATTAAGGTATAATGTAAACATGATAGATTACTCACAAAACTTTCTCCTTAACCCTAAACTGGTTGAGAAACTAATAGAAAAGACTGAAATCACATCAGGTGACCTTGTTTTAGATATAGGAGCAGGGGAGGGAATTATAACCAAGGCACTTCTCAAAAAGGTGGGAGAAAGTGGAAACGTAGTCGCCATAGAACTAGATAACTCCTTGATTCCTAAACTCACTGAGAATCTAGATACATTTAATAATGCTGAGATAGTGAATCAAGATATCAAAGAGTATATATTTCCTGATCAACCTTTCAAAGTATTCTCAAACATTCCTTTCAACATTACCTCCGAAATTATGAACATACTATTAAGTCCTCTTTCCAATATGCAAGAAGGTAGCTTAATAATCCAAAGAGAAGCCGCACTAATGTATTCGGGAGAGCAATTAAGAAGGGAAAATACACTTAAATCTTCACTTGCATACCCATTCTTTACCTTTGATATAGTCTACAACTTCAGATCCTCAGACTTTGTACCAGAGCCAAGCGTAGATATAGTTCTCTTAACAATCAGCAGAAGAGAGATACCTTTAGTGAAAGCTAAAGATACTAAAGCATATTTTGATTTTATGACATACATATCACAAGATAGGGTAGGTGAAGGCTCATGGAAGAAACTATATACATCGAAACAGATTAATAATATGTTCGAGAGATTCGGATTGATAAAAGGAAAAGGTCTTAAACAACAAACAATGAGTGCTATACTCAAAGCTTTTAGCGCATATCTGTTAGATACCCCCGTACAAAGGAAGAACTACGCATTGAATGCCTACACCCACCATTTTGAGAAACAAGCCAAAATGGAAAAAGTTCATAGAACAAGATTCTAAGAGTCCCAATACCCCATAACCTTTTTATTTCATATATTTAGCCCTGTAGCATTTTTCACTTGACCATGTATTTCGCCAATGATACATTGGTGGTGAATAGTGGTGAAGGATGGTGAAAGGTGATAATATAAAAATATGATAATCGGAGAATATAAAAGCAGAGTAGGTGAGAAAAAGAGAATCGCTATTCCAAAGAAGTTTAGGAACGAGCTTGGAGAGAAGCTAATCCTAACAAGAGGGTATGAAAACTGTTTGGTACTTGTAAGTGAGCAACAGTGGAAAGTAATAGCATCTGAGGTAATAAATGGCTCTTTTATAAACAGAGATATCAGAGATACAAGCAGATTCCTAGTAGGAAGTGCAATGGAAGTAGAACCAGATTCACAAGGGAGAATAGTAATTCCCCAGCCATTATTCTCACACGCCAAACTATGCGAAGAAGTTACATTCCTCGGATTAGTAAATTGGATTGAGATATGGGAGGTAGAGGAGTGGAAGAAGAGACTCGAATACCTAGAATCAAATGGAGACAAGATTGCACAAGAACTAACCAAATTAAACAATACCAAGCTATGAAGTCATACCACACACCAGTAATGCTAAATGAATGTATTGAAGGTTTAAACATTAAACCTAACGGTACATATATTGATGGCACACTAGGAGAGGCGGGACACAGTAGCGAGATAGCGAAGCGAATTGGAAAAGATGGAATACTGATTAGTATAGATCAAGACCAAAGTGCCATAGGGTATGTCGAAAAAACATACGCTACAGAATTAAAGGTTGGAAATTGGAAGATAGTGAAAGGAAACTTCTCTAACATGAAGTCATTAACTGGCAACATCAAAGTTGATGGAATACTCATGGACCTAGGACTTTCTTCAAGACAACTAGAAGAAGAGGGAAGAGGATTCAGCTATAAAACAGGCGAAGAAGCATTAGATATGAGAATGGATCGAGAACTAGGAGTAACCGCACTGGACTTGCTAAATGTACTAAATGCAACAGAACTAGAAAAACTATTTAGAAAGTATGGAGAGGAAAGATTTGCAAGAAGAATAGCAATACAAATCAAGCGATCTGATATCAAAACCGTTGGAGATCTCACAAGCCTTATCTACAGAGTTATGCCGGTAACATCTCGTAGGGAGGACAGCCATCATCCTGCACGCAGGGTCTTTCAGGCCCTGCGAATAGCAGTCAATGATGAAATCAATGCCCTTAAAAAAGGTCTAGATGAGGCTTATGAGCTCTTAAACAAAAATGGAAGACTATGCATAATAACATTCCATTCACTTGAAGATAGGGAAGTAAAGCAGTTCTTTGAACAGAAAGGTGACACAGACAATGCGAAAGTATTTGAAGTTGTAATCCCATCTGAGAGAGAAATAGTAGAGAACCCAAGATCGAGAAGTGCGAAATTAAGAATTCTAGAAAAATAATATATTTAAAGACACTGCCCATGTCAGAAGCTACAAAAAGAAAATTCAGACAATCACTACAAGTAAGCGGAAACGGTTCAAGCACCAATTCAAAAATAATCGTAAGATTCTTCCTATTAACTCTTTTCTTCTTCCTCACAGTACAAATCGGAATTAATGCTATACTTAGTCCAATGGGAATACAGTTAGAAGCATACAACGTTGAAAAGACCCGACTACTCGAGGAAAATAGGTCACTTGAACAGACCCTTGCAAACATGGGATCGATCAAAGCACTCAACCACCTTTCTGAGAAAAAACTCGCCCTAAAGCAGACCGAAACTAAACAAATCATATACGTTAGCGACACAACACTTAGAGCGGAAAGATGAAAACATATCTAGCACGATCTGAAATTAAATCTAAGGGTAAGTCGAAATCAAACATATCTCCTCAATCAATCGTAGGGATACTAATCTGTCTAATTGGCGTAGGAATATTAGTACAAGGATTTAGATGGCAGATATTAGAATCAGAGAAATTCGCAACTCTAGCAAAAGCACAGTATCTAGAAAACCAAAGACAAGCTACCAGCCGTGGAATTATATACGCAGCAGATTCAACAGTCTTAGCCGTAGACCAACCTGTATGGGGTGTATATGCCAGCTTAAGTAACGATAAACGAGAGAGGGAAACCTTCTTTGCAAACAAGGAGAAGTATATCTCAACAGTATCAGCAATACTAAACATTCCGACAGAAGATATAGAGAAACAGATCACGGATAAATTTATGTTCTTTAGAATTAAAAGCGGTGTATCGACAGAAAAGAAATCAGCCCTCCAAAAGGCCAACATATTCGGAGAAGGAAAAGAAGGATTTGGACTATACTTTGAAAGAGAGGAGCAGAGGGTATACCCCAACGCTAACCTCGGTGCACACCTGCTGGGATTCATCGGAAAAAACAGCGAGGGTGAGGACGTAGGTCAATATGGCATAGAAGGCTTCTATTTCGGTGATATAACAGGACAAGAAGGGTACACATATGAAGAGAAAGACTCGCAAGGAAATGTAATCCTCACCGCAGAATACGAGCCAATACTTCCTAGACAAGGTAAAAGCTTTACATTAACAATAATCCCATCAATACAACAGAAGGTTGAGAAAATACTTAAGGAAGGAGTAGCGAAAAACCAATCCAGAAGTGGGAGCGTCATTGTGATGAACCCAAATACCGGTGCAATTATAGCTATGGCCAACTATCCTGACTACAACCCAAATGAGTATTGGAAAGTCACAGATCCTTGGATATATAAGAATAAGGCCATATCCGATGTCTACGAATATGGCTCAGTACATAAACCAATAACGGTAGCAATTGGACTAGAGTCTGGCAAAATCAAAGATGACTATATATGCAATGACACCACTGGTAGTTTCAAACTATACGACAAGGTAATATATACATGGAACAAACAGGCTAATGGTAAATTAACCCTTGGAGGAATGCTTGAGAAATCCAACAACCCCTGTATAGCACAGGTAGCTTTGGAAGCAGGTCACGAATACTACTACCCTAAACTAAAGGAATTCGGTATTGGATCTATAATTGGAGTGGGGCTACAGGACGAAGCTACAGGCTCCCTACAACCATATGAGACTTGGACCAAGCTAGATCTAGCAGTAGCGTCATTCGGCCAGTCAATTGCAGCTACACCACTTCAAATAACCTCTGCAATGAGCGCTATCGCCAATGAAGGGAAGAGAATGCGCCCATACATCATCTCCGAGGTACAGGAAGCTGATGACACCATTAAATATAAACCACAGATAACCTCCCAACCTATATCAGAAGAAACCGCAAGAAAGGTGGCAAAAATGATGGAGGGAGTTGTAAGGGTGGGGGAATCTAGATTCTTCTTCAATCGAGACGTACCTGAATATAGTATTGGGGGAAAGACAGGGACAGCACAGATCCCTAGATTGGATAGGGCTGGATACTATGACGATAGAACAAACACTACCTTCGTTGGGTTCTCACCCGTTGAGAATGCGCAAATGATAATGCTTGTGAGATTGGAAGAGCCAAAACTAAATACATTCTCAGCCTCTACGGCAGTGCCGGTATGGATAGACATATTCAAAGCAATTGCAGACGATTTGGAAATACCTAAAAGATAGTATTAATCACACTTCTTCTCGGTTGAGCAGCGCGATATACCCTCAACACACCTACAAAGATTACACTTATCCATACTTATATAATTATCTCCATCGTTGTAAACATTACCGTTATATAGGCACACATCCGCCGCAATACTCTCACCACTTTCACTCCTATAGACCAGTTTAAAGTCCTCTACGTTGCTTATTTCAAACTTACTAATCTTATATATCAGCGTTACAGTACATGGGACTTTATATATACTCTCAATCGTATTAACCGCATTAAGAACGGTCAAAGTGTTATCCCTATAATTATACAAGCCTATCTGTACAGGTGGCTTTCCACTCTCATTACAAAGTTGAGCCTGTTGTACCTGAACCTCAATAGCAGACTTGGCAGTTACAATAGACGTAAAGGAGGTTGCTTGTGGCTTTTGAAAAAGCTCCGAAGAAACACCTGCTGAAAAATATTTATATTCAAATTGTAAATTTGACCTTACGAAATCTGAAATCTCTAAACCTCCATCCTCCTTTACCCCCTCCTTATCACTACACACTACCTTACCTCCTAAACAGAAACACTCTCTATTATCACTCTCTGAAATCAAATCCCCTGAACTATATACTTTAAAATCCTTTAAACACATGTTTGGGAATAGGGCACCTCTACTTGCCGCAATTATTGTAAACCCACCGACTAGCACAAAAACCATTGAAAGGAGGATTAAGGATATACGATCACTTCGATTTTCCATACCATAAGTTTACCACCCTTTAGTTTATGCTACAATTGCACCATGACAGACTCACATACACACCTAACATTCCCAGAGATAAAGATTAACCTCGATCAGATACTCGATGAGTATATTGAGTATGGGGGTAAGCACCTCCTAAACGTTGGCCATACGCCACAAACGAACATTGAAGTAATAGATATGGCACACAATAT
>CAZUOO010000010.1:23438-26711 GCA_964621555.1 uncultured Candidatus Saccharibacteria bacterium
AAAGGCTCTTTTCATAGCTACACACAATCTCCCTCCTACATTCCCGAAATCATTGGATTAGGTTTCCACCTTGGTGTAAATGGTATTGGAACCTATCCCAAAGCCCAAAACGTAAGGGATATTGTAAAAAACATTCCGATAAATAAACTACTTCTAGAAACAGATGCCCCATTACTACCCCCTCAAAAGATCAGAAGCAATAAAAAGAACTGGAGAAGGTATGGAGCTCCAGCGGATACATTGGAAATTGCAGAAACGATAGCCACGGTAAAAGAAATCTCGCTAGAAGAGGTGATAACCCAAACCACCATCAACTACAAAAAGCTATTCCTTATCAACTAATACCACAAACTCTCCTTTAGTCTTAATTTCACCATTTCGAACTTGTGCAAGGAGATCTTGCGCACTACCTCTACTAAATTTTTCATAAAGCTTAGTAATATCATTAGCCAATACCACATTCCTATTCCCCACGCTTTCGAATATCTCCTCCAGAAGTTTCTCCACTCTTTGTGGAGACTCATATATAATCATAGAAAGATTCAAGCTACCATACTCCTTTAACATATCTCTACGCTTGCTATCCGACTTAGGAAGAAATCCTAGAAATATGAACTTATCCGGTGTAACTCCACTTACACTAATAGCGGCGATTGCTGCATTTGCACCTGGAATAGGCTGTACCACGTATCCAAGTTCAACCAACTCCCTTACAAGTTTAAACCCAGGATCAGATATAACCGGAGTACCAGAATCTGAGACAAGAGCCAAATCAATCCCCAAATCCAACTTCTCCACCACTTTCTCAATCATCCTAAGGTGATTTTGATCTCTATATGAAACAAGAGGAGCGTTAATTGAATACCTCTTAAGAAGTTTTGCACTCTGACGAGTGTCCTCAGCAAGTATAAACCCCACGCTCTTAAGTACCTCAACTGCTCTATATGTAATATCTCCCAAATTCCCAATGGGTGTGGCAACTACATAAAGAATTCCCTTTCTATTTTCATTCACCTCACTCATATAATTACAATTTTCTATATTTATTAATTAGATATATAATACTCCTATGTGGAATGGAGTCATACTTACATTATATTTTCTTCTCATCCTAGTATTCTTAGGTATAATCCTCACCTCGATTACCTCTATGCTCTTTGTTGCAACTTTCTTCACACCTAGCGTAATAGTTAAAGAACTACTCTTAATTATAGCACCTAAGGATGACGATAGAGTTATAGATTTAGGTTCGGGAGATGGAAGAGTGCTCCTTGCACTTTCAGATACGGCTAAAATCAAGGGATACGGTTACGACATATCTCCAATAATGGTAATAATAGCGAAATTACGAAAGCTACTAACCTTTCGATTTAACAGAGAGATTATCTTTGATGTAGCAAGTATATTTGACATCAAGTATAACCAATATGACATCATATACTGCAATTTAAATAGCAGAGTATTACGCAACCTCGCTCCAAAGTTCACCCTTCAACTTAAAGGCACCAGGGTATTTTCATACATGCATGAGATACCTAACAAAAAGCCTTTTAAAAAGCACACACTTTCCAATAATCAAACACTTTTCGAATATCGATATTGACGAAGCAGTATACAAGGTATACTATCAATACATATGATTGAACCATTGGCATCCAAATATAGACCCAGTACCCTCGCGGACTTCATTGGGCAAAATCACCTAGTGGGAGAGAAGGGGCCAATACTACAGTTCATACAGAATAAAACGCTTCCTTCTATGATCTTTTGGGGACCTCCTGGCACAGGGAAAACAACACTTGCATACATAATATCTCAAGACCTCTTCTATGACTTCCATAAATTAAATGCCATATCTAGTGGTAAAAGCACACTAATGAACATTATAAAGATAGCTATGAACAATAGGCTATACAACAAAGGAACCATCATATTCATAGACGAAATACATAGGTGGAATAAAGCACAGCAAGATGTCCTCCTCCCTTATGTAGAAAAAGGGATAATTACGCTCATAGGAGCCACTACAGAAAACCCCTCTTTTAGAATTAATGGTGCGTTGCTCTCAAGAACAAAAGTATTTGTATTTAAACAACATACAGAAGCAGACATTGCTACATACCTACAAAAGATACTTGAGAAGGAATACCCCGAGCTTAAATGCAGTAAGAAGATTGTAGAAAAAATGGCACAGCTTTCCAATGGGGATCTACGATCTGGTCTTAATATACTCCAAATCACCGCCCAACTATCATCCGAGAGTAAAAGAATTACGGAAGAAACTCTCTCCAATGCTGTACAGAAACAAATATACTACGATAGAGCAGGTGAAGAACACTATAATCTCATCTCTGCGCTTCACAAATCCCTTAGATCATCCAACCCTGATGCCTCCAGCTACTGGCTACATAGAATGCTTGAAGGGGGTGAGGACCCACTATATATAGCAAGAAGGCTCGTTAGATTTGCATCAGAGGATATAGGAATAGCAGATAATAACGCAGTTGTACTAGCCAATACCATATACGATGTTTGTCATAAACTAGGTATGCCAGAGTGTGGGGTTCATTTAACTCATCTAGTTATATATCTAGCCAAAGCTCCTAAAGATAATACAGCATATAGGGTAGAGAATAGTGTAAAAGAGGATGTAAAAAAACATGGTAATTTGGAAGTACCTCTTCATCTAAGAAATGCTCCTACAAAATTAATGAAGGAATTAGAGTATGGTAAAGGGTATGAGTATGATCATGACCTAGTTACAAAGAAGTCTACGCAAGAGTGTATGCCTGATATATTGAAGGGGAGGAAGTATATATAGAAAGTTTACTCAATGGGAGGGGAAATAAGTGTATCAGTAGCCTCTACAACCTGATACGCTGAACACCCAACCTCATTTGCCACGGTCTGAAAGAGTACAGAATTTTCTTGTTGTAATAGTATCTCAGGGGATAAAGTGCGGTTGATTACTCTACGAGCAATCAATCCTCCACGATTCTCAATAAAAGCCTCGTGGCCAAGTACATATTCAACATTCTTTTCAGTTTGCGTACTGTAATTAGTCCCCGCAGTGTCTGCACCTTGATAACTCTGAAATCTTCTATTATCTTGAGCCGCAGATCGATGTGGCATATTTATGAAAATGTATAAAGTACTGTTATGATAGCATTATCCAATCATGCATTGCAACTATAAGATATTAATTGGTATACTTACCTCATAGCTCATTACATACCAAGGACAATGATAGAGAAATAGTAGGGGATAGTGGTG
>CAZUOO010000011.1:0-26315 GCA_964621555.1 uncultured Candidatus Saccharibacteria bacterium
AATGAGAAGTGTATACAAATGATTTATAGAAAGAAACACCCCATTGCTGGGGTGTTTAAATTTCACATTACAGTGAGATGGATTACCATCTGAAATGAGCAAAAGCCTTGTTAGACTCTGCCATTTTCTCTACATCTGCCTTCTTCTTTAATGCCTCTCCTTCTCCATTAAATGCAGCAACTAATTCTGTTTCCAAAATCTTATCAAATGACTGTCCGGACTTCTTTCTTGAGTATTCAACTATCCATCTAATTGCCAAGGCATCTTGTCTAGCAGCAGGAACAGGTACAGGAACTGCGTAGTTCGCTCCACCTACTCTTCTACTTCTTACCTCTAAACTTGGCTTTACTTTCTGTATAACTTCCTCAAGGAACTTATCTGGTTCCATTTTAAACTTCTTTGCTGCACTTTCTAAAGCAGAATATACTAAAGCTTCAGATGTACTCTTTTTTCCATCTAACATAACTTTGTTAATAAATCGTGCAACGAGTGGACTGTTATATTTAGAATCTCTCTGTTGTACTCTTTTTTTTGCTTTATGTCCTCTCATACTTTAATCTGTAAAATTATTATTCTTTAGCTACTTTAGCTTTCTTAGCTCCATACTTAGACCTAGCTTTCTTTCTTCCTTGTACACCCTGTGTATCATATTTACCTCTAACAACAATATACTTAACACCTGGTAAGTCTCTCTTTCTACCTGCTCTTACTAGAACAACTGAGTGTTCTTGTAGGTTGTGACCTTCTCCTGGAATGTAGGCAATTACCTCAGTCCCATTTGAGAGTCTAACCTTAGCAACTTTTCGCAGAGCTGAGTTAGGCTTCTTAGGCGTCATTGTTTTTACCTGCAAACATACACCTCTTTTAAAAGGATTACTTGCTTTCTTATATCTTTTCTTAAGAGTATTGAAGTTCGTGGCTAATGCCTTGAACCTCTCCTTCTTAGGTTTAGACTTTCTAGGTTTTCTTATTAACTGATTTATCGTTGGCATACGTCGTATTATACTACAATATTAACTAATTTTTAACCTCTTCTAATTGAGTTAAGTCTTCGAACTTAGCAGACTCACCTGAAGCTATTGGTTTTCCTATTATAACGCTCTCTTTCATACCTCTTATATAGTCCACTTTTCCTAAGATACTTGCATCTGTAAGGACTTTTACCTGTTGTTCGAATGACATAGCAGATAGGAAGCTTTCTGTATATAGAGCTGAAGCCTTGATACCCATAAGTTTTGGAAGTACCAATGCTGAGTTCTTTCCAGCCTTCACTAATATCTCATTCTTTATATCACCTACAAATCTATTTACAAGTGCTCCAACCAAATATGTTGAATCACCTGCTTCTCTAACTCTACCCAATCTTGCCATCTGCCTTAAGATTACTTCAATGTGTACATCTGATACTGAAACACCCTGCTCATTGAACACTTTTTGTACTCCATCAAGTATATACTTCTGAGCTGTTACAATATCTGTATACGCTGCAAGCTTCTTAGGATCCAATGCTCCTTCGGTTACCTGTTGCCCAGCACTTACCTCATCACCATCACTTACCAATAGTGTTTGACCTGGAAGAACATTTATAGTTTCTTCTGCCTTCTTATTTCCAACTAATCTCAATATTCCACCTTCTACGTGTGCTGTTCCATCAAATGGAGCTTGTTTCTCTACACCTTCGTGATCAAGATACATAACTTCTCCACCCTTAACCTTAGCATCATGACTTACGTTTACTTTCTTAGAGTCAGATACAACATAGTATCTAGTGAGTGGTCTCATTCCCTTCACACTTACTACAGCTGATCCGTCCTCCTGCATTTCAATCTTCACTTTTCCAGTTACGGTTGTCATTTCAGCTTCAATCTTTGGTGTTCTGGCTTCGAAGAGTTCTTCAACCCTTGGCAAACCTTGAGTGATGTCAGTTCTCTGTACACCTCCCTTATGGAACGTCTGCATGGTCATCTGTGTACCAGGTTCTCCTAGTGACTGAGCTGCAATTACTCCAACAGCTTTACCAACCCCAATTACCTGATTATGCTCTAAGTCCACTCCATAACATTTCTGACAGATACCAAGAGGTGTTTTACATGAGATAGGTGTTCTTACAAAGACCTCATTAATTCCCTCAGAGTCAATTCTCTCAGATAGTTCCTTTGTAACTAGTGAGTTCTTCGGAGCAATTACATTTCCTTTAGCATCCTTAACATCCTGTGCTAGGAACCTACCAAATACTCTTTCTACAAATGGAAGCCTTCTATAGTCTTCTCTAGATACTTTTAATCCATCACCTTCATAACCACAGTCTTCTGATCTAACAATTACTTCATGAGCTACGTCAACGAGCTTTCTTGTTAGGTATCCAGAGGAGGATGTTCTTAGGGATCGGTCTGCAATACCTTTTCTTCCTGAGTTTGCAGCTACAAAGTATTCGAATCCATTCAATCCGTCTCTAAAGTTTCCTTTAATTGGAAGAGGTACCCAGTTTCCTGAGGAATCTCTAACCATACCTTTAAGGGTTAGGATCTGTCTAGCCTGAATCTTTCCACCGTTTGCTCCTGATTGAATCATTTCGTAAACAGAGTTGTTCTTATCCAACATATTCCAAGCCTCTTCTCCAGATGCATCAGCGAAATCGTTCCACATATCTGTAGAGAGCTTGTTCTTTTCACTCATAGTGATTAGACCTTGTAAGTAGTTCTCTTGTAGTTGCTTATCTTTCTCATCCATTTCTGCAATCTTAGATTCAAGATCCAAATCTACATTACAATCCTCCATTGCAAAACTAAATGCTAGATCTGTAGCGTATTTGAAACCAATTTCCTTTAAGTCATCGAGTAGTTTTACAACTACATCAAGTGGGTAATCAGCTTTAACCTGATCTACAACTCTACCAACAATATTTGATTCAACTCTTTCGTTAACATAATCAAGCTCAACTGGAAGTACTGAGTTGAAGATTATTCTTCCAACTGTAGTTCTCCAAGTCTCACCCTTTCCTTTAACAACGATTTCTTCATTGATAGGGAGAACTCCTCTTTGATGAGCCTTTATAGCATCTTCAAATGTTCCAACTATCTTAGGATTCTTAACTTCCTTCATATCTGTGAGTAGGAAGTATCCTAGAAGCATATCCTTTGCAGGGTTAGCAAGCATCTTTCCGTTTGCAATAGAAACGATATTCTTCTCCGCAAGCATCACACTTCTTCCTTCCTCAATTGCTTCATCAGTTAGTAGTACATGGACGGGCATCTGGTCACCATCGAAGTCAGCGTTAAACGCCTTACATACCAATGGGTGAATTCTGATTGCCTCTCCTTCTACTAGCTTAGGGAAGAAAGCCTGAATACTATATTTGTGAAGAGTTGGAGCACGGTTTAGGAGAACTGGTCTATTGTTAATAACTTCACCTAGAATATCCCATATAACTTCTTCGCTAGAATCGATAATATCCTTAGCAACTCTAATGTTAGGAGCTAGCTCTCTTTCGAGAAGCTGGTTTATTACAAAAGGCTTAAAGATTTCCAATGCAATTGATTTTGGCAATCCACACTGGTTTAAGTTTAATGTTGCATCTCCAATAATTACTGCTCGACCTGAGTAGTCAACACGCTTTCCAAGAAGGTTTCTTCTGAAAATACCCTTTTTACCTCTTAGTTCATCTGTTAATGATTGGTATGGCAATTTTTTATTGTTCATCATTGCCTTACTTGGTCGGTGAGAGTTATCTACCAACGCATCAACAGCTTCCTGTAGCATTCTCTTTTCATTTCTGAGAATTACTTCTGGAGCACCTATCTCAATCAATCTCTTAAGTCGATTGTTTCTATTGATGATTCTTCTATATAAATCGTTCAAGTCAGATGTAGCAAACTTACCTCCTGGTAGAGGGATAATAGGTCTCAAGTCTGGTGGGATAACAGGTAGAATATTCATAACCATCCATTCTGGTTCAATGCCATTCTTCTTGAATCCTTCTAAGTACTGCAATCTTCTGATTGAGTTAGATTTCTTTTCAAGTTTCTCTGATTTTATTAACTTCTGTAGTTTTGCAATTTCAAGATCAAGGTCTAAATTCTTAAGAAGAGCCTCTACGGCCTCGGCACCCATCTTTGCCTCAAAGAATAGTAGCTCTCTATCCTGAAGATCTATATACTCATCCTCGGTAAGAATACTTCCAACGTTAACTTTCTCAAGAATTGTTTGAATCTTTGCATAGAATGACTGTAGTACTTCTTCCTCTTCAGCATACTCTCTTCTTATCTTTGCCAATGATTGATTCTTCTTATGATCCAATTGACTAAGCTTAAACTCCAAAGCTCCCTTATCTTTCTCCTTCTTCCCAACAACTTTCTTTTCTGCAACAAACCCTTCTTCCTCAACCTTAAGAGCATCATTTAATTTCTCCTGTATTGCATTGAAGTCATCCTTTCTCAAACCTTCCAACTTTGCTAGTGTGCTTGCTCTACTCTCTTCATCTAAAGCTACAACCATATATCTAGTGTAGTATATAACTGAGAGAAGTTGCTTATGTGACATATCCAAAACGATAGACATTTTGTTAGGAACACCATATGCAAACCAAACGTGAGCAGCAGGAACTGAGAGCTTAATATGCCCCATTCTCTCTCTTCTTACATCATGAGTAGTTACTTCAACCCCACACTTATCACATACTATTCCTCGATATCTAATCTTCTTATACTTTCCACAGTAACACTCAAAGTTCTTACTTGGACCGAAGATTTTCTCACAGAATAGTCCCTCTGGTTCTGGCCTCAATGTTCTATAGTTAATCGTCTCTGCCTTTGTTACCTCACCGTATGACCAGTTTAAGATATCATCTGGTGATGCAAGTGTGATTTTAAGGGCATCGAAATCCTTAAAGTTCTCTTTTTTATTCTGTCTGTTCATCATTGTTCTCAATTACCTCTACTTCTAAAGGTTTAGTTGAAATTAAATCAATCTTAAGTGCCAAAGCATTCAATTCTTTGATTAGAACCTTGAATGACTCTGGAACATTAACATTCTCAATCTTATCTCCTTGTATAATTGCCTTATACGCTGAAGATCGTCCCTTAACATCATCAGACTTAATGGTTAACATTTCCTGAAGAGTTGATGGTGCACCGTGAGCTTCCAACGCCCACACTTCCATTTCTCCGAATCTCTGACCTCCCATTTGAGCTTTTCCACCCAATGGCTGCTGTGTAACAACAGTGTATGGTCCTGTAGATCTAGCGTGAACCTTTTCGTCTGCAATGTGATGAAGCTTTAGAATATACTTCATACCTACGGTAACTTTTCTTGGGAACTTCTCTCCTGTCCTTCCATCAAATAGGTCAACCTTCTGATCCATTTTGAAACCATTCTTCTTCATTTCACCCTCTAACCACTCGGTATTAATATCTTCAAATAGTGGGAGTGCAAGTTTAATACCTAGCTGAGATGCAAACTGACCGAAGTGTACCTCCGCTGCCTGACCCATGTTCATTCTCTTAATGAAGGTTGGAGTTAGGACAATATCAACAGGCTCACCATCTGCAGTGAAAGGCATATCCTCAACTGGTTTAATAGCTGCAACTGTGTTCTTATCTCCGTGTCTTCCTGCAATCTTATCACCGTATGAAATTTTCTTTGTCTTAGCAACCCAAACCTTTACTTCATGTAGTACTCCTGGTGAAAGCTTATCATCACTTTCAGAAGATAGTATTTGTGTGTGAATAACAATTCCAGACTCACCGTGAGGCAGTCTTAGAGAGTTATCTCTAACATCACTTGATGCTTCTCCGAAAATAGCTCTTAAGAGTCTTTCTTCTGCAGTTAGCTCCTGTTCTCCTCTTGGAGCAACAACACCAACTAGAATATCTCCAGACTTAACTCTAACACCGGTTCTTACGATTCCATTAGCATCTAATTTCTGAAGTATTCTCTCGTTTACGTGAGGAATATCAGATGTGATTACCTCAGCGCCTAACTCAGTATCTCTAACCTCAACAGTATGTTCTCTAATATGAATAGATGTAAGTAAATCTTCCTTAACAACTCTCTCTGAAATTATTACTGAGTCTTCATAGTTATAACCATCATAGAACATCAAAGCTGCTCTTAGGTTAATACCAATTGCAAGCTCTCCATCAACCATTGTTGGGCCGTCTACTAAAACGTCACCCTTATTAAATTTCTGACCTGGTTCAACCTTTACATACTGAGAGAAAGAAGTATTATCATTTGACCTGAAGAATTTCCTCAAAACATAATCTCTTCTACCAACCTCTTTATACTTAACTGTTAACTTTGTAGCATCTGCATACTCAACAACACCATCATCTTCTGCAAATACAGACCAGATTGATTGCCTTGCGACAACATCTTCAAGTCCGGTACCTATAAGAGGAGCTTGCTGTTTAACAAGAGGAACTGCCTGCCTTTGCATGTTAGAACCTGCCAATGCACGCATTGAGTCGTCATGTGCAACAAACGGAATCAAAGCCATACCAAGACCTGCCTGCTGTGCAGCCATTAGATCCATATGGGTTACCTGCTGTACGTCTGAAAGAATGAATAATCCTTTGTTTCTAGCTGGTACTAAAGCTTCAAGTATGTTTCCATGCTCATCAGTATTTAGTGTAGAAGAAGTTACCATTAAAGATTCTTCATCTCTGGCGTCAAAAAACTCTACTTGATCCGTCATGTATGAAACTACGCTGATTTCGTCAAGCATTTCGATACCCTTTAATTCCTTAGCTGCTTTCTCTGTAATCAATGAACCAGCCTTAACTGCAACTTTATTTCCTACCTTAAGATCTTCGAGTGAAATTCTGTTAATAGGAGACTTTCCATCGTTTTTAGCAGTCTGCAAAACTCTTCTATATGGAGCTTCAATAAATCCGAAGTCATTAACCTTTGCAAGAATTGCTAACTGAGTTACAACACCAATAGCCTGACTTTCAGGACTTGTTACAGGGTCGAATCTTGAGTAATGGGAGTTGTGCACTTCACGAACCGAGAATGTTGCCCTTTCTTTTACCAAACCTCCAGGACCGGAAGCAGTTACTTTTCTCTTATTCTCTAATTCTGAAAGAATGTTAGACTGTTCCATGAATGTAGAAAGCTGGTTAGAACCGAAGAATGACTGCATTGCAGCTGAAACTGGCTTGGTACTAATCAACATTGATGGTGTGAGCTTAGAATCCTGACCATACATGCTCATCTTATCCTTGATATTCTTCTCAAGTCTTCTTACACCAACTGAAAGTTGCTTTAAGAGAACCTCACCAACACTTCTAATTCTTCTATTAGACAAGTGATCAATATCATCTGGCTCAACAACACCATTGTTAACTTCAATTAACTTCCTTACAAGCGCAATCAAATCCTCAATATGTAACCTTGAATCATGACCCTCAATTGGATAATCTAAACCTAACTTTCTATTTATCTGGTATCTACCAACCCTTCCTAAGTCAAATTTCCTTACATTAAAGAAGTGACCTTTAATATACTTCTCTGCACTATCCAATGTAACTGACTCATCTGGTCTAAGCTTGTTATAAACGCTAACAATAGCCTCTTCCTTATTCTTAGTGAAATCTCTAGCTAAAGTAGATTCAATATACTTATACTCCTCATGTGTATCTACACCTGAGAACAAAGCCTTAATCTCTTCGTCGCTCTCATAACCAAAAACCCTGAATCGCTCAGTAATTAACACTCTTGGCCTCTTTGGAATTAATCTCAATGAAATAACATTATGCTTACTTACTTCAAACTCATACCATGGACCACCACCTGGCATTAACCTAGCCTTATAAAGAATTCTGTTTGCTAGTATATCTGACACTTCAAAAAGAATACCTTCTGCTCTTACAATCTGATGAGTAACAACTCTTCTAACACCGTTTACAACAAAGAATCCATCATCTGTCATCAATGGCAAATCTGCTACGAAAATCTCCTGCTCTTTAATCTCTCCTGTCTTATTGTTTAACAACTGAACAGTAGAGTAAATAGGAGCTTCGTATGAAAGCCCTTTATCTGTAGCATCATCAATAGATCTATATGGATCACCAATGCGATAACCCTTAAATTCTAAAGTCCACATTCTTTCCATTGTGTCCTTTACAGGATTAATCTCGTTAAAAAGGGTTTTCACCCCTGTTTCTACGAAATATTTGAAAGAATTAACTTGAGCTTCGATAAGGTTTGGAAATGAAATTTCCCTTGTAGAACCGAGACCTAAGCTTATTCTTCCGGCTCTATTACGAGTAGGTTCTTGTGACATGAATGTTTAAAAAGGCCTTAAATTAAACAAAATAATAATCTCTTATATATTCCCGATATATAATCGTAAATTCCCGAACCTATTAAAAATGCTTTCCTTACTGCATAAATTGGAAATTATCGGAGCAATCCTACCATATTTAGTTTGCTTTGTCAAAACGTTTTTATTGGAAGTTTAGTATCTAATAATATATTATAGTAGTGCTATTGTCAAAGGATGATTATAATAATATATTTATAAGGTACATGGGAAGAAAGAAAAAAGATAAAAAATCAAAAGAGCTAAACATTAACAGCGATGAGACACGAATATTCGCTGGTATTTTGCTACTGCTACTCAGCACTGCGCTCATAATTTCACCGTTTTTTGACTCACAACTTCTAAGAAAAGTAGTAGAGATATTTGGATACAGCTCTATTATGTTTGGACTAACTACACTATACCTCGCAATGAGACTATTAAGCTCCAAACCTTTCTTTAAGTCATGGAAACTGCAAGCTGGATTACTTATATTCTCATTTACTCTTGCCGCATTCCTTACGTTTTGGGTACCAAGCGAGCAACTTCAGGAAACCACATTATTTGAGCTTCCAGCTGGAGAAATAGGGAAAACATTACACATATTCTTGCTCTCATATCTAGGGAAATTTCTAGAATTCATCCTACTTATTATCTCATTTATTATTTCGATATCCCTAATTACAAGTATTAAACTAACTCAGCTAAGAGACTATGTAGAGAAGGCATTTGATGAAACCGCAGATGGAGTACAGTTCAAGGGCACACTACAGGAGGAGATTCGACCTGACAGCCCAACACCCGAACTTGGCGAGAACACTAAAATACACGGACTCTCTGGAGAATCAACACTTGACGGGGACGACAAAGAGATTGTCTTCACCTCTAATAATAACAACAGACCTGACGGCAGCAGACCAACCCCTTCAATAACATCCAATAATACAGATGGGGGATTAGAACTGGAAGGTGATGCACCTAAATATGCAAACTGGAAATTCCCACCGATCGACCTATTACAAGACCCAGTTATCCAGCCCCAGAATAAAGAGGTATTCAAGAAGAATGCTCTAATAATAGAACAAACCCTTAGAAGTTTTGGAGTACTAGCTAAAGTAGCGGAAATTTCAGTAGGCCCAACCGTAGTACAGTATGCCCTAAGTATTAGCGTGGGAATAAAGGTATCTAAGGTAAGAAACCTCACCAACGATATTGCACTCGCACTCGCAGCGCCTGCTTCCAGCGTTAGAATCGAAGCCCCAATCCCTGGAACATCACTAATAGGTATTGAGGCACCAAACCCAACTCCAAACTATGTATACGCTAAAGAACTTGCTGCACAGCTAACCAGAGAGAAGGATAAATACCAACTACCATTAATACTAGGAAAAGACGTTACAGGTAAGATGATAATAAGAGACCTGGCAGACCTCCCTCATGTATTGGTAGCAGGTGCAACAGGTACCGGTAAGTCCGTAGGTATTAACTCAATGCTACTAGGTCTTCTCCTAACCAAATCTCCAGATGAGCTGAGATTTCTCTTGGTCGACCCAAAGATGGTAGAAATGGCTCCATATAACGGAATTCCACACCTCCTAACTCCAGTAATTACAGACATGGAGCTAGTCGTAAACGCACTTCAATGGGCACTTGAGGAAATGTTGAAGCGATACCGAATACTAAAACAGGTGGGCGTTAAGAAAATTACAGAGTATAACCAAAAGATGGGATTCAGTGCTATGCCATACATTGTGATAGTAATTGATGAGATGGCAGACCTAATGCTCTCAACTGGCGTAGACGTAGAAACAAAGATAGTACGTCTTGCACAGATGGCGCGTGCAGTTGGTATACACCTAATCCTTGCCACACAAAGACCTTCTGTAAATGTAATCACGGGACTCATTAAGGCAAACATGCCTGGTAGAGTTGCCTTTAGTGTAACCACCGCAATAGACTCGAGGGTTGTAATAGACCAGATTGGCGCAGAAACACTTCTTGGGAAGGGAGATATGCTTTTCAAATCACCATCCCACCCAAGACCAGTTAGAATACAGGGTGCATTAACAGACAACAACGATCTAGACAATGTAATAAACTACATTAAAGATCAAACAGAAACAGTCGAATACCACGACGAAGTCACAAGTGCCAAACAATCAGATAAGAAGGGGGAGTCAACATCTACATTCGAAGACCCGATATTTAGACAAGCCTTAGAGGTGATAACCAATGCACAGAAAGCATCCGCCTCACTATTACAAAGAAAACTTAGAATCGGATATAATAGAGCAGCGAGACTAATGGATGAACTTGAGGAGGCCGGAGCGATTGGCGCACCAGATGGTAGCAATCCAAGAAAAGTATTAATCACAAGTCCAAGCCAAATTCTCGGAAGCTCAACGGAAGAAGATCTGCCCCAAGAATAAATAAGTGCTAACAATTATATGCTAACCCCTGGACAAATATTACAAAAAAGAAGAATGGACTTGCGTAAAAGCATTCCACAAGTATCACAAGAAACCAAGATACAAGAGAAGTATATAAAGTTGCTTGAATCAGAGGACTATTCACAGTTTGACTCAAACGTATTCATCAATGGATTCATGAAGATATACTCAGAGCATCTTGGATTAGATGTAGAGAAGATGTTGGCACTATACAGACGCTCAGACAAGGCATTGAAAGAGACTCCTAAGAAACCTACATCAAAGGTTAAGGATAATCGCAAGTTTGATATATCAAAGATTGTAACCCCAATAAATGTAATCATATTAATAGCGGTATTAACAATTGGCACATTAATCTTCTTCACCGTAAACAGGTATAACCAACTACAGCAGAAGCCTTCAATAGAAATCAGCTCACCAGAAAACAATCTGATAACAGAAGAAAGTACTGTAGAGATCCAGGGAAAGATAACGCCAACCAACAGATTAACCATAAATGAAGAAAGGGTTGATGTAGACAGCAAAGGAATATTCACAAAAGAATATGATATTAGTATTGGCGAGACAATTTTCACGATTGAAGTAGAAGATCCAAATACTGAAGTTAAGAACATTAAAACACTCAGAATAGAGAGAGTGGTAAAGAGCGTAGAAATAGAAGATCCCGAGGAAAAGCCTGAGGAGAAGAAAGAATACACTGCATACTTAGAAATCACCGGAAGCGCAACATGGCTCCAATTAAGCATTGATGGCTCTCAGAAAATTGCGCAGGCAGTGCTCCCAGGAAAAACAGATTCCTTTACAGTAGTAGAATCCCTTGAGCTAGTTACAGGTAAGCCCACAAACACCAAACTATATATTAACAACCAAGAGATCATACTAAATTTAAATTCATCAACAGGAGTAGCTTCAATTTCCTGTACAATAGAGAACAACGAACTAAACTGCCCGAAATAAAAAAGGTATAATATATACATGAACAATGACGGCAAAATAGATCTCATAAAAGAGAGGGTTGATATCGTAACCGTAGTTGAGAGATACGTGAAGCTCAAACAGAGTGGTAAGAATTTCTCTGGACTATGCCCATTTCACAGTGAAAAAACCCCCTCCTTCAATGTAAGTCCTGATATTCAAATATTCAAATGCTTTGGATGTGGCAAGTCGGGAGACATCTTTACCTTTATTCAGGAAATAGAGAAAATTGAATTTAGAGAGGCGCTAGAAAAGCTCGCCAAGGAGGCTGGAATAGAGCTAGATAAGAAGGAAGACCATGATCCATACAAGATGTACTACGATCTAAACTACCTAGCCTCAGAGATTTACATTAGACTTCTTAAGTCTGACAAAACAGCCCTAACCTACGTCAAAGAACGAGGATTCACTGATTCAGATATAGAAACATTTAGAATTGGATTTGCCCCTAACACTAATATAGTACTAAAGAAAGTCAAAGAAAGGTTTAAACTAACCAAGAAACAACTGCTTGACTGTGGACTATTTGTAGAGAAAAATGGTCAGTTAAGAGATAAGTATATTAATAGAATAGTTTTCCCTATAACTTCACCTGCAGGTAAAATAATCGGATTTACAGGTAGGGTACTTCCTGGTAACGACTACGGCCCTAAATACATAAACTCCCCTGAAACACCTGTATTTCATAAATCGAGAAATGTCTACGGACTTCACCAATCAAAGTCACATATTAGAAAAGAAGACCTCTGTATTATCTGCGAAGGCACAACCGACGTAATATCTGCACATAGAGTAGGGTTAAAGAATATCGTAGCACCACTTGGCACAAGTATAACCTTAGATCAATTGAAATTAGTTTCACAATTTACACAGAATATTCTATTCATATTCGACAGCGATTTTGCCGGCCAGAAAGCACTTGAGCGTGCTTTCACACTATCCGAAAAGATTGGGCTTAATACCTACGCAATTAGTACTTCTCCACATAATGATATTGACGACATGATCCAGAAAGACGCAAACGGACTAAAGAGCAGGGTTAATAAAAGCAAGGTAGATACATTCACATATCTCGTCGGTAAATTCATAGAGTCCACCAACCTAACTCGCCTTGAAAACCAGATAAAATTAAAAGAGTATATTAAAACGCTTCTAAAAGAGGTAACCGATCGAGAGAAATACAACTTTTACATGGAACGTGCAGAACTACTTTCCAATTCCACCAGTAATTATGAGAAAGACAGCATGAATATGAGCCCTATAAAACAGACTCAGATACAAAACAAGAAACAGTCGGGCATTAATTTCGAAGAACTATACCTAAAAATACTACTGGAGGATGACGCAATATCTATCAGAAAAGACCATGAGTTAACATACTTTTCAGACCCACGAGTAGTCATGATATTACAAGCTATACCTGCAGATTCGAAGATTGATATTAAACAGTTACACAAGAAACTGGATAATACGGCACAATCTCTCATAGAAACCCTTCTACTATCTAAATCCTTCGAGGTTACAGAGGATTTAGACAAGATATATCAGAGAATAAAGGGGGTGCACCTTCAAGCACAACACGTAGACTTACGAGCAAAACTTGCGGCGGCAGAGAAAATGCAAGATAATGCAAAGGCAGAAAGTATCCTGAATGAAATCAGGGAACTCATGAATAAAATTAAAAGCGCACGACTTTGAAAATTTCAAACTACGATGAGTATAAGTACGATTACAAAACATACTGGAATAATAGAGAATACGAGAATGAGGCAGAAAGAATCTACCTGAAAAAAGCTTTTAAGAGCTCAAAGGGAAGATGGTTCATAGATATTGGAGGGTCATTTGGAAGGAATCTAGACCTATACTACAACAAGTATTCATACCCCGTAATTGTAGACTACTCAATACTTACCCTTCAAAACAACTATAAAGAGATTACCTCTAAATACCCCCATACTGTACTAATTGCTGCAAATGCATACCACCTACCATTTAAGTCCAATTCTTTTGACGGAGGATTAATGGTCAGAGTATTGCATCACATTGAGAGAAGTCCTGAATACTTCAAAGAGGTGAGCCGAATACTTAGCAAGGGAGGTATCTATATACAAGAATTTGCAAACAAGTTTCATATTAAAGCCACGCTTAGAGCGCTATTAAAAGGAAAGCTAAACTATTTCAACCATGAACCATACCAACAACCTGCAGGAAACTTTGAAGGGACGAAGGGCGAAGCCACAACATTCCTTAACTACAGTCCTAAATACATTAAGAAAGCTCTAGAACTAAATCATATGGGAATAGCAAGCCAACAGGGAGTCTCCTTCTTTAGAGTTCCGATCCTTAAAAGAATAATCCCTACCAAACTATTACTAACTCTCGAGAAAATACTACAAACAATTTCCAAAGGAATATATTTCACACCAAGCGTATTTTTTAAAGCGGTATCAGGTAAAGTGGAAATGGATAAGTACGACACGCTATACGAGATTCTCGCTTGCCCCAAATGTAAATCATCACTTAGGTTTAAAAACGAGATAGCAAAGTGCGACAAGTGCAACAACACATACAGGAAGGAAAACAATATTTGGGATTTTAGAATTTAATGAAACTACATAAATCTTTAGGGCAAAATTTCTTTAACAACCCCAACTTGGCAGATTGGATAGTTGAAAAGGTAAAAGATACGAATCCATCAACAATAATTGAAATAGGCCCTGGGGATGGATATTTCAGTAAGCGACTTATAGACATAACCAAGAAATTAATCCTAATCGAAAAAGACGCAGAGTTGGTATCATTCTTAATGCAAAGACTACCTAAGGCAGAGGTAATAGAGAAAGATATTCTTGACTACGAGCCTAAAATGGAAGAACTAAAGACTCCCATATCAATATACGGATCTCTTCCATACAATATTTCCAAGCCGATAATTGCCAAGTTCATCCAAATACCTGGAATATCATCTATGCATTTCATTATTCAGAAGGAAGTTGCAGAGAAATATGTATACGCAGACGGAAAATCGTCTATACTTTCAATACTTACAACCCTACATGCTCAAGTGAAGATATTAAAAATTATCAAACCAGGTAACTTTATCCCCAAACCAAGAGTTGATAGCGCTTTAGTAGAGATAACTCCGATAGACAACCATAGCGGAATAATCATTAAGAAATTCGAAGAGATTGTAAAAAGCTCATTTAGCAACCCACGTAAAACTCTCAGAAACAACCTAAAACACTTTGATACATCAGGAGTAGACAAAGAGATACTCGATAGACGTGCCGAAACACTCTCTTTCACAGAATACGTAGGTTTATATCAGAAATTAGTGCTATAATCTGATACCGTGCAAAAGAAACCAAAAGAAGAGAACAAACAGTTAGAGCTAGGGCTTAAATCACCCTTCTCCAACTATATACGCAAGTTCACATCTAGGATATCTGCTTCATTAACTGTATTTGAACTAATGAAGTATGCAAAAGATCCGATGGTATGGATATTAAACACACTTTCAATCTCTATGCTAGCTGCACAGATTTACATGGTTCTTGAGAATATTCGAATTTTACCAACCCTTCTTCCGCTAATTAACTACTACAATTTTGATGCTATGAAGTTAGTCGGCAGAGAGTATGTATTAATTGTTCCAGGCGTATCACTATTACTAATAGTCTTTTCGCTGATGCTTAGCTACAAATGGTACAATCGAGAGAAGGAACTTGTAAAAATACTCCTCTACATACAAACTTTAAGTGTTGGAGTACTCACATACCATCTGCTTAAAATTGTAACCTTGTTTTAAAATGGAAAACATAGCCGAAGGAACCACATCGCTACTCAACAATCTAGTAATTCAGGTATCACAAATTCCAAACATCTCACCAGAATACTACAAGTACATTAAGTACTTACCAATATTTGCAATCTTTTTTATAACCGCACTGCTGATAAAACCAATACTAGGTAGAATTGCTGTGAAATTAAATGCTATTGACCTACCCAACGAACTTAGACAGCTAAAACTAAATAAGCATGATCAGACAATGGGGGTAAAAGCGATTCACAAAGACCCTACCCCATTACTTGGAGGATTAGCCGTAATAATCCCTGTTCTAATAGCTATTCCACTATTTATCAACACAGGAAATATCATCATTCCTTTTTTAATTGCAGGAGCAATACTATTACTCGTTGGACTACTTGATGATATATACAACCTACCTGCCCCATTCCAACTAGGTGGACAGCTTGTAGCTTCAGTAATAATCGCTTTTTCAATCGTAGACATACCATTTGTAAACAATCCGTTTGGAGGGCTGATAGATCTCAATTGGTTCCAAACAGAAATGAATGTACTTGGCATACTCTGGAGATTAATAATCCCTGGAGACATCCTGCTTATATTCTGGATAATGCTTTGTACTAACGCTGTAAAGTGGACGGGAGGAATTGGAGGACTACTCGAAAGCAATATGATAGTGGCATACCTACTCATGTTCATACTAGGCGTTAGGGGTGAAAGCGCATTCATAGCAGTAACTGCAATTGCAATGGCCGGAGGAATTGCAGGCGGTTGGATATTTGACTTCCCACCTGCCAAAATATTTACAGGTTCTACTGGTAAAACAATGTATGGGTTTATTATCGCTGTACTCGCGGTGGTAAACGGAGCGAAAGTCGCTGCAACGATAATAATTCTAGCATTACCACTAATGGATGCAATCTATGTTGTAGTTAATAGATATATACAATTTAGACCCAAAAACCTTATAGATTTGATGAGAATCAATGGCCCAATGCATTTCCATCATCAGCTATACAAAATGAACTTTACACCACCTCAAATACTACTTATAGAAACAAGTATTTCGATATTCTTAGGTATAATTGCTGTTCTTACCACTGGTGCATATAAGTTCTTCTTCCTCTTACTAATAGTCTTTATCCTTCTACTCCTTATTATAGCCCTAAATAACAAGGCAAGACTTCAAAAAGACAGTGAGATAAAAGAAAGCAAAGAGAAATCCCCTGAGTCAAAATATTCATATTAAAATGCTGTAGACATAGCTATTCGGCTAGCATATAATGAAAATATGCCGAAACTTAAAACTGCCACAATTATACTGCTAGGAATTATTGCCGTATCACTAGCGATTTTCTTAATCCCATTTGAAGAGCTATTTTCAAAACTTCCCTACGTCAACCAATTCTATAACAACACCACCATAACCATAACGAGCAAAAACTCTAAGAATGAGGTATTTCTAGATTCAAAAAGCTATGGTGAAACCCCTGTAACTATTTCAGATCTTGAACCTGGGAGATACACTTTCAAATTAAAGAGAATTAGTGACGTTCAAGGTGCATATGAAGACAGATTTGTTGATATAGAAATTGAGAGAAATACCGAGGCAGTTATTGAGCTAGAAATTGCCCCTGACAATGTAGCCTCAGGCTATGTACTATATTACACAAAATCCCCAGTGAAGAACGAAAAAGGGTACATAAGCGTAGTATCGGATCCAAATGACGCTCTAATATACATTGATGGTGAATACGCTAGTAAATCGCCTATAAACGCATACTTAACCAATCCAAAGTCGTATACTATAAAAATAAATCAAACTGGGTACGAGGGGCTTGAATTCCCTGTAATTGTTACGGAGGGGTATAATTTAAACATAAGAGCCTTCCTGCTTCCAATCCCAATAATCATAGACGAGAAAACTGATGAGCAATAAATATTCTGATATAAAACTAAGTACCACGGTATCGGTAATCATCCATGGCGGTAGTCCGCTAGGGTTTAAGTTGGCGAAAACCCTTTTAGAACAAGGAGGTCAGGTAATACTAATTGACCACTTTAACAGTAAAACAAGAGGATATGTAAGTGAATTAAAGAAATTAGGTAAGGCCGACTTTATTGATTTCACAGGTTTGGAAGCACTATATAAAAATCTCTCAAGAATAGACTACATATACTATCTTCTTTCAGAGAAACTAGACGACCAAAGTACATTCTCCAGTAGAGATTTCCTCGAAGAATCCAACTACCTAAACCAGACCCTAAAATCTGCGCAGAAAAGTGATTCCAAAGTTGCACTGGTCAGCTCCATAAAACTAAACGAACAACTCTCCGCTCATATATTAAACAGCAATGTATCCGCACCTTCACCATATTCTGCAATAGAACTACAAAAATACTGCGAAACATTAACTGCAGAATATAGAGATAAATCGAAGCTAAATGCCAGAATAATAAGGTTGGGATCAATTTTAGGTGCGGAGATAGACCAAATAACCGACCCAATTCTAGATGAAATACTAGAAGAAAGCTCCAACAAAGGATTTATAACAATCTATGGAGAAGGATTAGAACTCCATTACCTAATAAACATAGAGGATGCCGTATACGGAATTCTTAAAATCACATTCCAATCTAAAACTGAGGGTGAAGTAATCTCCCTTACCAACAATAACGACTACACCACACTATCGCTTGCATATAAAATATTGGAAATTAACGATGACATCTCTGATATTAAATTTGCTCCTGCACGTGGGGATGATAAATACATTAGCTATGAGCACTACATACCTGCTCCAAACGCAAGCAATTATGGGTGGAAACAAGGGGTTGTACTTGAGCAATCAATAATTGAAACAATCCAAAGACTATATCCTAAAACTGGACAGATAATTAGCAAGAAGAGAACAGCCCCTAAATCAACTGACTTAGAGATAGTAGAGAAAGTACAGGCAAAGAGCGTAAAGACTCCATTAGGAGACCTCGTAGACTCCCTAACCAAGCCTTTTACACGTATCACCAGAGCCTCATCAAACTCAGTGGAGAAATTCAGACAAACATTAACCCCGCTAAAGTTCACATATGTTGCATCAATAACAGTAATTACGTTGCTCGCCTTCTTCTACCTCATATACCCAATACTCTCCTTGGGATTTGGCGGATACCTTACATATAAAGCATTGAACAATGCTAAGAACTCTGCCGTAGTATTTGAACTAGACAAATCACAGAAAGAATTAGAGAAAGCTCAAGGATACATTGAGAAGATAAGCAAATCATTCAACCAGATAAAATGGGTATTTACAGTATCAGGACAAACAGAGACATTTGATAACTTCTCTCAACTTCTTTTTGCATCACAGTATGGAGTATCTGGAGCTAAAGATGTGGTGGAGGCCATCGAACCACTATCAAACTACATAAACAACTTCGAACCTGCTCTAAACTTCCAAAACAACCTACCTGCTTCGAGTAGAGAATATAGAGACGACCTCGTAAAACTAAAACAAAATAAGTCACTGCTACAGAAGGGAGTGTATAGCATTAACATTGCATCAGATCTAATAGATTCGGTTAAAACCAGCTCCTTTCCAACCCCACTTCAAAACTATGTTGTGATTTTGAAACAGTATAACGACAGTTTAAGCGATCAGATAACACCAGCGGAGAAAGTAATTACATTCCTTCCAGACGTACTTGGAATTGAGAAACGAGTTAGATACCTAGTACTGCTCCAAAACCCTGCGGAATTACGAAGTACAGGAGGGTGGCTATCTAGCTATGCATTAATTTCATTTGAGGGTGGACAGATTAGAGAACTAAAGGTCGACGATATATATAATTTAGATGGCAATTTGATAAACAAGGAGATTAAAATACAGGCTCCATCTTCAATGCGAAATGCTCTTGATGTTGAACTACAGACCTTCTCACTTTCAAATTGGGTACCTGACCTACAATCAGTCGCATCTCTTAATGAACAACTCTTAAGTAAAACCGACCCAGGTACAGAAATAGACGGCGTGATAGCAATTGATACTGAGGTACTAAAAGCACTCCTCTCTGTTTGGGACGAGGTAATAATACCTGGAGAGTCACAACCCATTACAGCAGAAAATCTTGACGAAAAGATCTTGGCTTTGCATAAACAGTTCACCCCAGGTGAAAGCTTAAAAGCACCTTTCCTTGCCAATCTTGCTAATACGCTCTTCCAAAGAGTATTAAGCTCAGATGCACAAGATTTTACTAAACTTGGAGATGCATTCCTAAGTTCACTTGAGAGTAAGAATATGAGCATATACCTCGAAAACAGTGATGCATACGACTACCTAGACCAAAACGGTTGGTCCGGAACTCTAGGAGATAAGTACAAGTCCGCACCATTTACAGTTGAGTGGAACTGGGGTGCTAACAAGGTAAATTCCAAAATAGAGAGAAGCATCAACCTAAATATAGATATATTTGATGAGAAGAAAGTTGATTATACATACCAACTATCTTTGAAGAACTCAGCAACTACAAAAGTATATCCTCTTGGTGACTACACTAACTACTTACGTGTATACCTGCCTGAAGGCGCACAAATAAAGTCGGTGAAAGGATTCACTGATTCAGACTACCAGATATATCTTGAAAATGGTTTTAAAGTTGTAGGAGGTTGGTTAAATGTCCCAATACAATCATCCAAAACCTTTGATATTAAATATACACTTGAAGAGACAGCTTCATATAGGCCAATTTCAGTATCCCAAAATGATATTGAGTATAACCTACATGCATATAAACAACCTGGAACATATGAAGACACAATCTCTATAAACATCACATATCCTGACACATGGGCGGTAATTAATACAGATGGACTAGACAATGTACTTAACCAACTAATATTACAATCCAAGTTCAGCTCAGATATGAGCTACCAGATAGTTTGGAATAGAAAATAGTTAGATCTTAATAACAGGATCTTTGGCAAGAAGTGAATACACTGTAAGAATATCATCAACTGGAACTCCATTTCCCTTAGAGAATTTAGAGATTTCATCAACTGTTAAGTCTGTATTAACAGGCATTCTACTACTAACCCCCATAGGTTTTATAAATGTTGCAATATGACGGGATTTACAATTATTACAAGAGAAGTGTATAATGCTCGAGAAATCATTATCTTTAATAATTTTCAAATTATCAACGCCATAAGGAGAGCCACACTTATCGCAAAACTTAGCAATAGCTTCAATAAAGAAATTCAAATTCTCGGTTAAATCTTTAGATTTATTTTTAGTTACTCTTTTATTTACCATACATAAATTATACCACAGTTAATAAGAATGAAATCAGATTCCAACCAAATTGCATTGAAGAAGCTAATTCAAAAAGGCCTTGCACAAGGATATCTAACCCAAGACGACATACTACAAGAACTACCTGCACTAGAGGAAGATATTGAGTTGGTGGATAAAGTATTTCAGAAACTACAACAAGAAGGTATAGAGGTAATTGAAAATGAAGAGGCTGTATCTACAGCCCCAGATGAGGAACTAACACTCGAGAAGAAAATCCGAATCCTTAAAACTATTCAATCAAACCTTTCAACAGATGCCATTAGATCATACCTATACGAAATTGGTAAAATTCCTCTCCTCACAGGAGAAGAAGAAGTAATCCTTGCAAAAAGATTAGAGGCAGGAGATAGAGAGGCTTCTCAGCTACTAATAACAGCTAACCTAAGACTCGTTGTAAGTATAGCTAAAAAGTATGCAAAAAGCGGTCTTGAACTCCTAGACTTAATACAAGAGGGAAACATGGGATTAATGAGAGCGGTTGAGAAATTCGACTACCTTAGAGGATTCAAGTTCTCTACATATGCTACCTGGTGGATTAGACAAGCTATAACAAGGGCAATTGCAGATCAAGCCAGAACAATTAGAATCCCTGTCCACATGATTGAGACCATTAACAAGTTCAACAAGGTAAACTCTACCCTAACCACAAAACTTGGTAGGAAACCAACCGATCAAGAAATTGCACGAGAGATGGAGATTGAGATAGAGAAAGTAGTAGAAATCAGAAAAATATCTCAGAACCCTTCCTCCCTACAAACTCCAATTGGTGATGAGAAAGACAGCCAACTGTTAGATATAATTCCAGATGATTGGACACAATCCCCTGAAGAGTATGCAACACTAGAATATCTCAAAAATCAAATACATGAGATATTAGACTCACTCCAAGAAAGAGAAAGAAGAGTTCTCTCTCTAAGATTTGGACTTGAAGACGGTGTAACCAGAACACTTGAGGAAGTTGGAAAGGAATTCGGTGTAACTAGAGAAAGAATCCGACAGATAGAGGCGAAAGCACTGAAGAAACTAAAGGAAAAATCAGCTTCAAAGAAGCTAAACAACTACATCAGCAACTAGAAATTACTCTGAAACAACAGAAAGAAACTCAGTAGGTGATACTGGGAGATTCTCCTTTGATCTATCAATCATATCCTGTAAACCTTTAGTCTCAAATGTAGGATTTATATGTTGCATATAACTTGTGGCACTAGGATTGATATCAAGTTCTGTAGTATTGAAATACACACTAAAACCAATCCACGCAACGGTTACGATTAGAAAGAAAAGAAGTACAGGAAGAATATTTAACTTCATACTATTTAATCATAAAAATTAGGATCATCGATTCTAAAGATGATCATTTCAATACTAATAACGGTCTGGTTATTCTCATCGGGAGTATTTGCAAATGACACTTTATTTACAATTGGGTACATAGGCATAGATTCAAAAGCTTCAAGCAATCTAACTAGGTTAGCCTTGCTTCCGGACACAGCAATTCTAGCTGCCCATGGCTTTAACACAGTTAATCTTAGATCCATTTCCTGCGGTGTGTTAAAACTCACATTATTTAAAGTGTAACCATTATCTTTTGAAATCTGCTCTACATTAGACATAAATAAACTAAAGTTACCCTGTGTTGGAAAAATCAAAGGAAGTGTTTCGAAATCCTCTCTCAACCTATCATACTCATTACTCAATACTGAAAGATTATTTATCTTGGTATTCAACCTCTCATTAATCATTTCCTTCTCTTTAATATCACTACTGATTTTCGTGATAGTTAGAACTGTTGGCCTAATAGCACCAACAAGAAGAATTATGACAACAGCAATGGTAAAGATTGCAAAACTATATGTTTTACTCTGTATTGAGCCACTAATAACTTTTAAGAAGTCTGTCCCTTTAGCTTTTGCCATTAGTTTTCATTATCACCTGAATTTAAGGAGAAAGAGGCCAAAACATCATAATCCACCTTATTCGCCCCTGACTTTGAAACTGTAAAGCTCACGCCTGTGTATCTAGTATTTTGCCTCAACGCAAACTCATAATCCCTTACAACCTTAATATCATTTCCGAGTAGGAAAAGAGAGATTTTAGTACCACTGAAAGAAAATCTGTCCAAAGTTAAACCTGAAGGAACAGAACTAAGTAGCAGTGATATTTCATTTGAATTAACCACTTGCTTATCACCAAGCTTGATGACATCGTTTAACAACACCTGAGTATTCTTAAACCTAACTTCTTCTTCACGAAGACTTTGATTTGAAAGAATTGATGCCTTATCGTTGATCTCCTCAGTAAGGTCATGATTCTGTTTATCCAGTACGAACCTTGAAAAGAAGACTAAAAGCACAACAATCTCGATACCAAGCATTAAATACCGTCCAACATTAAACACCCATGTATAAATCGAACTCCAGGTATCACTAGGAGCACCTATTGGCTCTAAAAGATTAATTGTACGCTTTTTTGTATTTGGACGCATTGGGCAGTATCACACTATTTATTCCTACTATTACAGAATATATTGTATAATACAATTATGCAAGTTAGGAAAAGAAAGCAAGAGAAAATATTTATAGGAGTATCATGGCCATACGCAAATGGAAATATCCATCTCGGACATCTTGCTGGTCAGAATATTGTAACCGACGTATTTGCACGATATCACCGACAGAAGGGAAGCAAAGTATTAATGGTTTCAGGAAGTGATAGTCACGGCGCCCCAATACTTGCAAAAGCAGAGGAATTAAAGATAACCCCACAGGAACTTGTAGAGCAGTCACATAAAAAGATTGTAGATACATACAACCAACTAGGCCTGCTATACGAGAACTATACAAAAACCACTACAGAGAATCACAAGTCTGTGGTTCAAAATATCTTCCTCGTATTAAATGAATTAGGATATTTAGAGATTAAAGAGTCTGAACAATACTACGATAGTAAGGTGAAAAGATTTCTCCCAGATAGATATGTAAAAGGAACCTGTCCAAAATGTTCTGCTACAAATGCAAGAGGGGATGAGTGTCCTGAATGTGGAGCATACCTCAACCCCACCGATCTTCTAGAACCATATAGCACTCTTTCAGACTCCAAACCTAAGCTTAAGAAAACCAAACACTTCTACCTCAACCTATCTAAACTACAACCAGAGATCAGCAAGTGGGTAAAAACTAGCGATAAACCATGGAGAAAATGGGTAAGAGAATTCACAAGAGGATGGTTAAGACAGGGTCTAGAACCAAGGGCTGTGACAAGAGATCTATCCTTCGGAATACAAGTTCCAATCAAAGGGTGGGAGGAAAAAGTTGTGTATGTTTGGATTGAGGCAGTAGTTGGATATCTTTCAGCGGCAATTGAATGGGCAGATAACCAAGGATCTCCTGCACTGTGGGAAAGTTTTTGGAAAGATCCAGATGCCAAACACTACTACTTCATAGCAGGAGGTAACGTACCTTTCCACACTGTAATGTGGCCAGCAGAAATTGTTGCATATAACGAGAAATATAAAAATAAAGATCTAGCAGAGAAGTATAAACTCCCCGGAGAAACCAACGACCTTCCGCTTCAGCTTCCTTTCAACGTACCTGCAAATAAGATGCTCATGTACAAAGGTAAGAAAATGTCTAAAGGAGATGGAACAGGTATCAACCTTGATGATGTAATCGGTAAATACAATCCAGACCTGCTTAGATATTTCTTCATAAGGTATGCACCTGAAAATCATGATAGAGAATATACATGGAAGGATTTCATAGACTCAAACAATAATGAACTGGTTGCCAATATTGGAAACTTCGTAAACAGAGTCCTTACATTCACCGAGAGTAAGTTTGAGGGAGTAGTACCAGAAGGATATCTTGAGGATGAAGTTAGAGAGAGAATACTTAGTACATTCAAAAAGGTTGGAAGAAGTATAGAGGATTGTAAATTTGTGCAATCTGTTGAGCATATATTAGAACTTGGTAAGTTTGCAAATAAATACTTTAATGACCAAGCACCATGGGAGAAGATTAAGACTGATAAGGAGATAGCTGGCAATATCATCTATAACAATATTCAAATAGTTAATGCGCTAAGGATATTGATTAAACCGTTCCTTCCTTTCTCCTCAAAGAAGATCGCTACCTTCCTAAATATACAGGATGAGTATGATCAAAATATTGAATTAGAAACAACAGGATTAGTTACAAAGGAAGTTAACAATTGGAACTTCACGGAGCTTCTTCCAAATGTAAAACTTAATAAAGCAGATATACTATTTGAGAAGTTAGAGTATATAGAAGAAGAGACTAAGGTTTAAACATACCTTAATCTCACTCTATACGACACATACACCAATAGTATTACAACAGCCAAAATCCCCACCATTACCAAATTCACATGTGGAAACTCCATGAAGCCACTCATAACACCAATTATCCAAAGATATGGAGCATTAAATAACCTTGCTAATAGATTACGGAAGGAAAGTACAGAAGCTCTGGTTCTAGGATTCACATGATCATTAATCTCTACATCAGTCTGATTTAAGATATAACCACTAATAAAGTATACAAGAGCCAATCCTAATATAGCGACATAGTTAATAGAGACCAATAGGGAAGAGAGAATAAGAGCAAAAATTAATAATGTGTAATTTTGATTCCCATATTTCTTATATAAACTTGCAGATATAATTCGCGTAGAAAAAACAGCTGATGATAATATTCCAAACATTGCGATTGGTGCACCTGCTCTTTCAAAAACAGGTGGAAGTATCCACTTCTCACTAAGTATATACATCATAATTGCAGAGGATAGGAACATTGGAAGAGCTATTTTAATATTAAAACTGTTCTTAATCCCAGCTAAAGCTGTAGTTAGGAGGTTTCCTGATTTCTCAGACTCCTTCTGTTCAACCTTAACGGTGAGGAGGATTAATATGGCAACTATACTTGTGATTGCGGTAAGGATAAAAGGTAACCGTAAATCAATTGCTCCAACTAAACCTCCAATTACCAAACCAACCAATTGAAATACGGATGCAATCTGATTTGCAGTTGCATTATCCTTCTTAAAATCACTTGATACTTCATAGAGGAGAGAGACATCACTTCCAGATATAAAGGATATACCGGCGGCGAGTACAATCAAAGTAATATATGAGAAAACGGCCGGTACACTACCCAATATTGCAATCCCTAAAAAGGAAATGAATAGAAAAAAGAAGCCTAATATTACAGATTTCTTTGCTCCATAGATATCACCAATAACCCCTGTTGGATACTCTAGTAATACAATTAACAATTGTAAGGCTCCTAATAGTGTAAATATCTGTGTTGCACTATATCCTATGGATAGATAGTAGACATATATAACAGGTACCCAAAACGCAAGCGTATTTATCCCTTTAACAATTTGTACTTTAAGGAGGTTAGACATAA
>CAZUOO010000012.1:0-25480 GCA_964621555.1 uncultured Candidatus Saccharibacteria bacterium
ACTTCCCTTTTACTTTTATTTTCTCATACATATCTGTTAATACGATATCTGAGCTATTATTCCTACGAAGTTCTTCTAACTCCTTAACTGGATAGATAGCTTTATACTCATCTATTGTATAGTAGCAGTGTGCATATAGTACCTTTCTGCCCTTAGACTTTTGAGTTAGATATTCCAATCTCCTATTAGAGTTTACAAAATCTTCATAGCTTTTGTATTTGTTTCCCCATATCCCAATGTTTACGACAAGCTCTGTATCTAGGTTCGATGGTGAGTATGGTGTTTTAGATTTCTTAAGTGGGCATATCCATAATGGGAATATTGAAAACTCTGTGATTACCTTCTTTAGGAAGCTCTCTAAATTTTCAATTGGAAGGCTAATATCTTGAACTAGGAACTTCTGAGATACATTTGTAGCTTGTAAATATCTATAAAGTTCAGATGTATGGAATACCTTGTCTAGTATTGTACGGAAGAATTGGTTAAAGGGTATATGCAATAGGTCAAATGCATACTTTCCCATCCAAAATGACCCTCTGTCGTATCTAAATAGATAATCTTTTATTGGGATATACTCGATGTAAGGGGGCTGTCTTTTACTCTCCTTTATTATCTGCGCTACATGTAACCCATACCAATTATCACTGGCTTTTGTAAATGTATGTATGTTGCTCTGTGCTTTCTCTGCCATTTCACCTGTGATAATTACTCCTTCGGATGGGCTATTCATAATTCCATCTACGAAGTCATATGTCCTTTTACAGGTTTCGTTAATCTGTTCAGCTAGTCCTTCTAAGCTCTCTATGCGATTGTATGTCGCTTTTATATACGGTTTTGCAGGTATAATCTCTATTTTGGCAGAGGTAATAATGCCAAGTGAGCCTAATGTACAAGGAAGCATTTGGTAAAGGTCTTTATTTATAGATGGTGATGCGGTCACTACCTTTCCACTTCCAAGGACAATCTCATACTCCGTACATATCTCGTGGAAAAGTCCGAATTTGAATGACGAGCTCTCCCCTGCCCCTCCTTGGATTGCTCCACCAACAGTTATATTTGGAAACTCTGGTACCACCTTCGGAAGGTATCCCCTCTCTAGACAGTAGTCCACAAGTTTACCCATTGTTACATTTGCTTGTGCAACTACATACGATTGCTTCTCGTTAAATTCCAAAATTTCGGTGAAGTCAGAAAGATCAATTTAGGTATCTTTTGCTCTTTTATATTCTCGTGTTGAGTTAGTGTGTCCGTGGTAAATCCTCACTTGCTGCTTTTTTCTTAGGTTTTCCTGTACAGAGTTTACAACTCGTTTTAGCTTTTCAGTATGTGTAGTCATAGCTATCAATATACAGGTGGGTGCTTTTATATGACAAAGCTGTTTAATGGTGGGCGATACCGGAATCGAACCAGTGACCTCTACAATGTCAATGTAGCGCTCTAACCAGCTGAGCTAATCGCCCTTTATTCAATAACCTTATCTATTAAACCATACTCCATTGCCTCATTTGCTGTGAAGAACTTATCCCTATCTCCATCCTTCTCTACCTGTTCAAACTTCTGACCTGTGAACTTTGCTAACATTCTGAATAGTTTCTCTCTTGTTTTTAATATCTCTCTAGCTGCAATATCAATATCACTAGCTTGACCCTCTGCCCCGCCTAATGGTTGATGTATATGTATCTTACTATTTGGAAGAGCGAATCTCTTCCCTTTCTTCCCACCTGCTAGCAAGAACGAACCCATTGAAGCAGCTAGACCTACGGCTATTGTTGAAACATCTGCTTTGATATAGTTCATGGTGTCGAATATTGCCATACCAGCGGTTACATGTCCTCCCTGTGAGTTTATGAACATTTGAATATCTTTCTTAGAATCTTCTTTCTCTAGGAAGAGTAGTTGGGCGATTATGGTACTTGCCATGTTAGGCTCAATCTCCCCTGTTACAAATATAATTCTATCTTTTAGTAGCCTTGAATATATATCGTAGGCTCTTTCTCCATCTCTTTCTTTCTCTATTACTGTTGGTATTAGGTATGACATAGCATTTAGAACTATTTGGGTTAATATCGTAATTATACACGTTTATTACTTATTTACTCAACTCCTTCTTCTCGAGATCTTTTACGATTTTCTTAATTTCCTTATGAATAGATGGCATATCCTTCTTAATAATGTTCCAGATTATGGAAAAGTCTGTACCATCGTAATGGTGTGATATATAGTCACGAGTTTTGGCAATCTGTACCCATGGTATTTCCGGATATTTTTTCGTGATAGAGGTGGGCATTTTCTTAGCAATCTCACCGATTACTTGTAGTTGCCTTAGTGTTGCATCTTGAAGAATAGTATCTGATGAGTATTTATACTCTGAAACACCTTTCAAAGTCTCTCTGATTCTTGAAATATATTCCAGCATATCAAAAAGATATATGCTATAGTCTTTTTTCATAGATTCTTACTTCTGATGGAAGTATATATTTTATAAGTTGTTTTCTTATATTCTTATATTGAACGAGGTCAACTTTTTTACCAGTAGCAGCTTCCAATTCAGATATCAGGTTCATGTATTCAAGACCAAGCTTTGATTTCTTATCTATTTCTATCAGGAGATCCACGTCACTATTATGGTTGTAGTTGTTCCCAAGTATTGAACCGAAAATACCAACTTTATTAATTGGGTATTTCTTTATAATTGGAAGGATATTCTTAGAAAGAGTATTTATCCTTTTTTGTATAGCAACAGAATTTTTCATATATCAATATTATATATGAAAAAAAACCACTATCCAACTGTGGGTATTTTACTTCTTTATTGGAAGAACTGTTTTTATAAAGTCATCGTATGCCTTCTGCTTAAGAATTACCCTTCTAACATACTCTCTCCACTGTGGATCATCGTAGTAGTCGTGGTCATGCCCTGCATGTTCTTTCTTTATCTTTGTTACCTCAGCTTCTAACTCCTCCATACTTACTTCAAGCTTATTAGCTTTAGCATATGTTTTTAAGAATACATCCGTTTCTAGTGCTTCCTTAGCATCCTCTTTCCACATCTCTCTCATATTCTCTATTGTAATTTGATTACCGCTTAGGAATTGCTCAAGTGTGATCTTTCTCTCTTCCAATGTTTGTTGGAATGATCTTTCTCTTTCAAGAGCTTCATAGTCTATAGCTGGCTGTGGAATTGTAATCTTGGTTAGGGAAACAGCTTGTTTTAGTACACTACTCTCGTCTTCTTTCCTTGCATTCATTTCCTTCTGTGCGAGTAGTCTTTCGCTGATCTCTTTTTTAAGTTCGTCCATGTTCTTAACACCATCAAGTGAGAGGGTTGTGGACATTTCCTTTACCCATTCATCTGTACCAAACTTGGCTTTGGTCTTTCTCTGCTCTAGTTCTTTCATTACACTATCAATCTCCTTTTGCTCTACCTCAACCTTTTTCTTATCTGCTTTGACCTTTTTAATGTTACCTAGTTTAAACTCAGGCATTATTGTACATACAACTGTGAAAACTATATCTTTTCCTTTCTCAATCTTTGGAATTTCCTTATATGCAGGAGGTGCAACTATCTCTAAAGTCTCTGCGGTTACAGCTTGGCTCACATATATAGGTGCGATTCTTTCAAATGTTTCGAGTATTAGGGAGTCCTTCAATTTGCTCTCTATAATATCTGATGGTACTGATCCCTTCCTAAAACCTTTCATATCTACACCCTTAGATTCTTTCTCCAATAATGTGTTGTATGATTTTACGAATGCCTCTGATGGAAGTGTTACTGTTAACTCTACACTTTCTGCTGAAATGTCATTTCTAGTATGTGTTTTATTCATGATTACTATTTTCTAATTTATCGCATAAGTATATATGTTATACGTACTTTTGTATAGCTTAGTAGCTATTAAATACTGCCGTATACCTTATCTAGTTTACCAACTACCACCAATCTTTGGTCTGATGTCCAGAGCGGGGTACATGTTACCAACGTTATTCTATAGTCGTTATAGTTGTTGAGGATTGTCCTATCTGTTTTCTCTACCACTTTCGATTCTACTACCGTATATCTATATGTAGCTTCATCTTGTTCTACAATTATCTTGTCCCCTACTTTTACTTTGTCTAGATTAAAGAAGGTGTCTGTTCTTGGAGGAAGGTGCAGGAATCTGTGTGCAATTATTACAGTATTTCCTCTTTTGCCTGGTGTACCCGAGAGTGGGAAGTGCCAAAAGCCTCGCTCCATTCCGTATACGTTCTCTTGATCTACGATATCTCCTTTTATATTTGCACTAGGGATATATAGTGTGGTGTTAAGCTTCTCCATGTTAAAGAGTATCTTCCCCTCGTTTCTCAATTTTACAATCTCCTCAATAGATGTGTGTTCAAGCGCGGTGGTGGATTGTAGGTCTTCAAGAATTGCTGCTTGGTTGGGAGGGGAAATGTAGGTAAGGAGTTGTAGGGTTGTATTATTTGCCAACCTCTGTGGATTTATACTTTCTATAGTACCTCTGATTGCTGGGTAGTGGGGGTATACGATGAAGAATATCGCTCCTGCCACAACTGATAGCAACAGAATAAAGGTTGTTAGTTTTGATATAAATCTGAGCATTGTTTATTAATGTTTGTCTTTATACTACACATTATATCAAATGTAGCATTTGATTTCTTATAGGGTTTGTAATATCATTAAGTATATAACATATTATTATGTATAGATGGCATCTAAAAATCGTAAGAATAATAAGAAAGTTCAGGTAGAAGAGGTAAGAGGAAATATGAGTGAAAAGTTGGTAGTAGAGGTTGAAGAGAGATCTATTTGGTCTGTCTTTGCAGGTATGGTTATGGTGTTTCTAGGTATCATGTTAGTTGTTGTAGGTATCGTTGCCCTCCTTCTTTATAGAGTTGAGCCAAAGCTAGATAAGTCCCTCCCTACTCCCGTTCTTACAACCCTTCCTCAGTATACAAGTTCACACGCCCTAACAATTAGAGGAAGCGTAGACAAAAGTATTAAGCGTGTTTCTATCTATGTGAATGATAAGGAGGTAGAGAGTTCAGTTTGGGTTGATAACGGTAATTTCAGATATGAGCACCCTATCGATGAAGAGGGGTTGTATAGATTGCAGGCATCTTCTATTAGCGGTTTCCCTGTGAGAAAGAGAAGTGAAAGAACTCCAATTATGGCAGTAAATGTTGATTGGACAGCTCCGTCAAAGGATGTAACCCTCGTATATAGCAAAGAAGTTGATGTTGATAAATTGAAGGTTACAGGTAGTGCAGAGCCTCTCTCTACCCTAGTGTTTGTAAAAGGTGGTAGTAAGTATGTGGTTAAGGCAGATAAGGATGGAAAGTTCTCTACATCACTTCCATTAGAAGTTGGAGATAACTCATATGAGATTGAAGTGAGAGATGAGGCTGGTAATAGTGTTAAAGCTAACTCCCCAGTGGTGGCAAGTAGGATTGCAGGTTCTATTAATGGAAATGGTTCTTCTGTTAAGCCAGACCTACCTGAGGCATCTGGAGAATTGGAAGCTGCTATGAAGTTTCTACAGGAGAATAGAATGATGAGTACATTTGGATTAGTTGCGCTAATGCTACTTGTACTAAACAGTGCTTTAGTTATGGGGAAGGTTAGGAAATACTCTGTGTAGTTTCTTTCCATGTTCTCCCTTATACAACACGTAATTATATTTGTCGGTTATTGCATCTACTGTAATATCTTTATCCTCTAACTCCCCGACAATCCCTCCATTTACCTTGTTGGTTCTGAATAGTAGGTAGAAATGGTCTGTAATTAGTCCGGTTACCACAGCATTTGTTGCTACAAGGGACTTAATGTCCTGTGCAGAGAAGAAACCGTAATATACTTTATCTCCGTGTCTATGTGGGGGGTGGGTGTGCATATTGAATAGGTAGTGCAACTCGATCTGCTTGGGCACTTTCTTATAGTATACTTCTCTCTTTGAGTATCTCTTTCCATCCACTATTACCTCTTTGGTGTAGTATTCCCTATTCTTGGGAGTATATGATGCTCTAATTTGGGAGCTCGATTTCACAAAAGATGTGGTTCCAGTTGTTACTGAGGAGAGTATTAACTCACCATCTACCCAATATACTGAAACAGAACGTTCTAAACTATCGGACCGGGTATTCCTATGTAGTCCTTTAATTCTCTCCCAGAAATCATATGGAAGGGTTATTGATTGTGGAAGATCGTAGTCATTTGGAAATACGTTTGAACTCTTCCATTTAATTATCTTCTGATATATAGCGTAGAAAGAGGATTGTGACGTATCTTCTGAAAAAAAGAAATTTAATAGTGACTTAAGCATATATAAGATGTCATAATAGTAGATTATTTTAAGTATATTATATTCGTGAGTAGAGTACCAAAGCTTTTCAAAAATCCCCTCTTTATCCTTTCTATTCTGGTTTGGTTGTATGTATTGATTCCTTTTCTTGCACCAATAGCGTATGTAAATGGAGCGAGTAGTGTTGGTAAAGGGATTAATGACTTCTATGAAAGTTTCTGTCATCAGAGGGTGGAAAGATCAATCTTTCTATTTTCAAAAGATTCTTTTGCACAGTTCTACTCAACAGGTCAATTAAAAGAGGTCGGATATCTTCCCACCTCTCCCGATGGTAGCTCATGGCCGGAATATTATGGACATGATTATGTTGGGGATGATGTTGTAGGGTATAAGGTGCCACTATGTATCAGGGATATTGCATTGTACGGAGCGTATGCCCTCACCCTACTCTATCTCTCAATTATAAAGAAGATTCGATTGATGAAGATACTGACAGTGAAGAATTTGTATACCATCTCGTTGATTCTTGCATTGCCTATGATGATTGATGGTGTGGCTCAGACTATTATAGAAGGTTTTGAGATAACCTCAGTTTCAATGGTGTATATAAATAGTATCTCAAAAAGGATAATAACTGGGGTACTATTTGGGATTGGAGTTGCTCTTGCCACTGCAAAACTTTTTAATACAAGTACATTGACTAAAACCGAGGAAAAAGGCAAAATAGAGGTGTAATTTTACATACTAGAATCATGGGAAAAGAGTTTTCTGCAAAAGTGAACGGAAAAGGTGTAGAGGTATCGGAAGTTGTACATCCAGAGGAGAAAGTAATTAGAGGCGTAAGCACAGGGAGGAAGAGCTTCACTATAGATATTTCTTTTAGGACCGTATTAATGCTTCTGGTCGTTGCGGCTGCAATATATTTTGGGTCCATGTTGATGGATGTAATTGTCCTTCTGTTTCTAGCTTTCATTATTTCAGCTTCTGCTCTCCCTTCGGTTAGGTGGTTGATGGAGAAAGGAATGTCTAAAGGAGTGTCAATTGCAATCGTATACTTTGGCGGAGTTATATTTTTGGCGCTACTAGTTATGGCTGTTTTCGTCCCAGTAATTGGGGAAACCCAGAAGTTGCTCTCAGATATTCCGGGCTTTGTACTCAAATTTGAAGACTCTTTAAGGCGATTTAATGTTTTTGGGCTTGAAATTAACCGATCCGTGCTTTCAAGTGTTTCTGATGGAATAGTTGATTGGATTACTGAAAACGTGAGCTCTCAATTTGGGGTTGATAGCGTTAAGAGTGCACTTGGAACCTTGGTAGGCTTGGCAGGTGGAGTTGTCCAGTTAATTACAGCCTTTCTTATGTCTATATATATTGTGTTTGATCATGACAATTTTGTAGATGAGATTATGCTTAGAATCTTTGATTCGAAGAAAAGAAATAGGGTGAGACAATTGATATTGGATGTTGAAGAGAAGTTGGGAAGTTGGTTGTTAGGTCAGGCAACGTTGAGTTTCATAACCGGAATTGTGTGTTGGATAATCTTAACTATTCTTGACGTACCGTTTGCCTTGCCACTTGCAGTTCTTGCTGCACTACTTGAAGCTATCCCTAACTTGGGGCCATTATTTGCTTCTGTACCTGCGATTCTTGTGGCTTTAATTGCCGGTTCTCCCGTTACTGCGTTATTGGTGGCAATTGGCTATGTGGTCTTCCAGCAGGTTCAGGGTACTATTCTTGTGCCTAGGATAATGGCAAAAGCCGTGGGCTTGAAACCAATTGTTATAATTGTGGCTGTTGTATCAGGATTCACGCTAGCAGGTCCATTAGGAGCTCTGTTATCTGTACCAGTCGCGGTACTGCTTCAAATTGCTTATGACTTCTATCTAGACTTGCAAAAAATAGAAGCAGAAGGTATCGTTTAGTATATATTATTACTGCCCAGTATGTCCGAAGAAAATATAAAAAAGAACAGTACAAAGGTATTACATTTTGAGGACTTTGCCATTGCCGATGTCAATGAAACACTCGTTGGTCGTAAGGGATTGAGCCTTTTTCAGCTACACAACTTCGACGCTCCAGTACCAGATTTCTTTGTGCTTTCACCTTCAGTGTTCTTCTCATTCACAACTCGAGTTTTTAAAGAGAAAAAGAAAGATATCGAATCTTTGAAAGAAACTCTTGAGAAACGAGATATTGCGAATATGTTCTCTAGGTTTGATTTTGATGATGATGTTATTTCCCAAGTCTTAAAAAACTATACCAAACTCTCCGGATTTACAGATGCCTGGGTGTCTGTTAGGTCCTCTGTATCATTCCCTAAACGACCCGAGGTTTCATTCAGTGGTGTATTTGATACACAGCTGAATGTGAGGGGCTTTGATAATCTTCTAAAAGCAATTAAGCAGGTCTATGCTTCTGTATATTCTGACTCTGTCGTTAAGTATTGTGTAAATGAGAACATAGATTTAAGTGAGGTTGGCTTGGCAATTGTGGTACAGAAAATGGTACAACCTGAAGTATCTGGAGTTGCATTTACAGTCGACCCTATAACTCAGGATGATAGTAGGATGAGTGTGGAAGCTGTGTACGGTTTAGGTGATGTAATATCGAATGGAGACATTACACCTGATTCGTATGTACTTCTAAAGAAGGATCTTGCAATTATAGAGAAGCATATTGCCCCCCAAGAATGGATGAAGGTTAGGACGTTGAAGGCGGGTGGGACAAATAGTAGTGAGAAGATTCAAATATCCCCTGCTTGGAGTCATAGGCAGAAGGTTGAAGATAGGTATATCGTTGAGATTTCAAAGATTGGTTTGAGACTTGAGGAACAAATGGGAGAGTCGCTTGATATTGAATGGGTACTCAGTGGTGGCCGTGTTTGGATATTACAATCTAAGAACACTTTTGCTAAACCGTCCATCCTTTCTAGTATTCAGGTCGGATATACAGGTTTTGTAGCAGATACATTGTATAAGGTTGTAAAAGATATCCTTTCAGGATTTGATGATACCCAGAACCTCGAGAAACAGGCCCTTCAGGAAGCCACTAGATATATTGAACGAGAGATGAATCGAGAAAAAGTCGTGGAGAAAAAACCTGTGCAATCCCCTCCCCCACAACCTGCTAAAACTATTGTGGAGAATAGAACGGGGCAGGACTTTGTACTTTCAGGTATTGGAGCCAGCCTTGGGTTGGTTCAAGGTAGTGTCAAAGTTCTAAATGGAAAAGAGCTTGCTGTAACCAAGAATGACATTGTGGTTATGAAGAAATATGAAAATGATAATTATGGGTATATTGTTAACGCAGGTGGGGTTATAACTGATATTGGAGGCTTAACAAGTGATGTCGCAATCCTATGTCGTGAGCTTAACATTCCTGCGATTGTTGGTACCTCCGTAGCGACAAGCAAATTGAAAAACGGAGATGTTATTAAAATGGATGGTAATGCTGGATCAGTATATCTAATAGATGAGGCCAGAGAAGAGATGAATAGCGTGGCCAGTGGAATGGCCCAGAAGCTTGAAACAACTAAGGTTGAAGATACTGTTAAAGAGGTTGTAGAGAAGGTGGTGGTTAGTGCAAAGGTAACCAAGGATGTGGTTCACGAGAGAGCTGTTGATCTTCCCCATACTGCAACCAAAGTATACATATCAAACCCTTCTCTTTCTGAAGTAGTTAATAGTGATGGTGTTGTATATATATCACTCGATCAAATTATGTTGGAAGATGGCAGGCATCCACTAGCATATGTGGCAGAGAAAAAATATAAAGAGTATGCAGATCGTATTGCTAGCAAAATTGATGAGGTCGCTTCTGCTGCTTCACCAAATGAGGTGGTGGTGTCAATTGGTGGCGGGTCTATAGGTAAGTTTAAAAAGTTAGTAAAAGGGAAAGAGTTTGAACTTAGTTTGCTTCCTGACCGAACATTTGGAGTTACGAAGTATTTAGATAATCCAAAGATGCTGGATTTGGTATTGAGGATTGTAAAGAGGACTAGAAATGTATTGCGTAATCGTAACGTATCATTGGCAGTACACTCCCCTCTTAGTGGCAACTCTATGAAGGAGATTAAAAAGAGTATTAGTGCATCGGGTTTGAGAAGAACCTCCACCTTTAAACTGTACTCAATTATTGAGAATCCATCTGAAATTATTGTCCTTGACGATATACTCAGCGCAGATATTGATGGAGTTATTCTAAATACTCCTGCGGTTGCAAGGCAGATGAATGGTCTTTCATACGATACATCTAACACAGTTATAGATTTGGCGGTGGGAAGTGTGTTTAAGGTAGTTGATAATGTGGTTGATATCTCAAAGAAGAGTGGATTGAGGGTTGTGGTTGTAGCTGAGAATAGTATCGATCTTCTAAAGTATTGTGTTAAAAAGGGTGTGTATGGTGTAGTTGTTGATACTGATGTTGTAGCTTCTAAGAAGTTCATTTCTGAGCAGGAGATGAAGATTCTCTTAGGTCGTTAACTCTCATATATTATTTCACAAAGCATACTATAGGGTGGTATAATAGCCAACCTTAATTGCTATTATTATTCTAATGGGAGTATTTAAAGTTTGTGCAGCTGCGGTTTTAACTGCGACTATTGCCACAGGTTGTTATGCGGCACAATCTGATGAATTGCCCGCTATGCAAGGAAAAAATCTTAATGGATCTTCTAGAGAAGGGAATTTAGTTTCCCCTGATTATGTCTGTGAACATGGAGGATTGTGGAATAGGTATGAGGTTCCGTTTGGAGGTTCGGTTACTGTGGTTGTTGCAGATACCCAATTTACACTAACCCACCCAATTGAAGATGATGCTGCGTATTTAGAAGTCGCCATCCGTGATTTAGTGCCTTATACGAGAATTCTTGCATTACCTGATACAGATGATGTTCAATCTTATCATTATGGAGATACACCACAAGCGCATGTACTTGTACTTATTGTAAAACGTAACCCAGCTCCTCAGCCTCTGTATTTACCACCTGCAGATAATATTAGTTATTATATTCCCGAAGAAAGTCCAATCTCTGGTTATATTGTACATATTCTAACTCCAAATTATGAGAAACCACATAATTGTATTCCTCCTGTTCCAGATGGAATGCCTGAGCTTTAATACAATGCTGTGAACTTTGAAAATAATAACCCATATGAACTGTATTAAAGAGAGTTTCGTCGTGGATGTAGGTCTTGACGGTTCAAATGTTAATGGATAGATTGATTTATCAGGTTTGTGAAAACAAATATATAAGTTTCAACTGTGTATGTTGTATACTATCCCTATGCAACTAACACCAATGATGGAACAATACTTTGGTTTCAAGAAACTATACCCAGATAAGCTGGTGCTATTTAGAATGGGAGACTTCTTTGAAACCTTTGGAGAAGACGCTAAACTATGTTCCAAAATATTAAATATAACCTTAACTGCTAGAGATAGAAGCTCTGACCCTACCCCACTCGCAGGTTTCCCTCATCATGCTTTAGAACAGTACCTACCAAAGATTATCGAGGCCGGATACTGTGCAGTTATAGTTGATCAGATTGAAGATCCTAAACAATCCAAAGGAATTGTAAAAAGAGCTGTTACAAGAATTGTTACCCCAGGAACTATTGATTCTGAAAATTCCCAAAAGGTGAAGAATACATATATTGGTGCTTTCTATGTGAATAGGAAGGAAATGGGAGCCGCTTTCCTTGATTTAGCTGTGGGGACTATGCAGTATGTTAATACTAAGGCAGGGGAGCAATCGTTTGAGACATTAATGAACTCCTTTGAACCTGTGGAGGCTCTGGTTATATCTGGAGAAAGCTCTCTGGTATTTGGAGAGATACCTATTCAGATAATGGAGAAAGGATATGCAAATGATAGGTATGCACAGACTCTAGTTACAGATTTCTACGATGTTAAAGAAGTTGGAGGGTATGGATTAGAAACAGGTGATCCTGCTATTAATGCAATTGCTATGTTACTCGGATATATAAACGATACCCAGAAGATTAAGGCAGAACATTTGGAGGTTCCTCGTAGGTTCATGTTGAATAATACTATGGTATTAGACCGTGCAACTATTAGTAATCTTGAGATTGTACAAGGTGGGAGAAGTGGTAATTATAAAGACTCACTGTTTGGGATTATTGATAATACCAAGACTACAATGGGTAGAAGGTTGCTATATTCCTGGGTGTTAAACCCATTGGTTACCCTCAAAGATATACAGTCTCGATTAGGTGTGGTGAGCTTCTTCTTTAGTAATAATTCGATACTGAGTGAAGTACGTGAGATTTTAGGTGGTATTAATGATATAGAAAGAATACTTGGAAAGATTGGAATGAATAGGTGTAATGCGAGGGATTTGAAAGCTCTTGAATACTCCCTGCGGGAGATTCTTAGGCTAATTGAAACTATCGGTAGTGAATCGGAGATTCTTAAGGGACTCGTTGAAAATAATACTAGAAAGCATATATCTGAAGTTATTGCTCTAATAGATGCATCAATTATCGATACCCCTCCCCTTTCGATTTCAGAGGGGCATATTATTAAAAGTGGGTACAATTCTGAAGTAGATGAGATTCGTACATTAACTGGGGATAGCAAAGGGTGGCTCAAGGATTTTGAGAAGAAAGAGAGAGAAAGGACAGGAATATCTTCATTGAAAATTAGTTTTAACAGAGTGTTTGGATACTATATCGAGGTAACCAATACGCATAAGGATAAGGTTCCTAGTGACTATATTCGCAAACAAACTCTTGTGAATAATGAGAGGTATATTACAGAGGAGCTAAAGGAGAAGGAATCAATTATACTCAACGCTCAAGATAGATTGAGTAGTTTGGAGTATAAAATATTTCAAGGGATTAGGGAGGAGATGCTTAAGTACATTGTTCCTTTGCAAAATATTTCCAAGGAAATATCTAGGTTGGATGTACTATGTGGTTTTGCATTTTTAGCAAGTACTCGGAATTACACCCTCCCAATTCTTCATGACTTCGGACAGGGAGACGGAAAGATTTCAATTAAAGGAGGAAGACATCCAGTAGTTGAGGCGATTGCTCAGGAAGAATTTGTTTCAAATGATACTGAAATGGATATGACATCCTCACGTATGATTATTCTCACAGGTCCAAATATGTCTGGAAAATCTACATATATTCGCCAAGTGGCAATTATATGCTTGCTTGCACAGATCGGTTGTTATGTACCTGCACTCAGTTGTGAGATGGGATTAGTCGATCGTATATTTACAAGGGTTGGAGCATCTGATGACCTATCTCGTGGAAGAAGTACCTTTATGGTGGAGATGAGTGAGGCGGCAAATATTGTAAATAATGCAACGAAGTTTAGCTTAGTTATTTTGGATGAGGTAGGAAGAGGTACTAGTACGTATGATGGAGTTAGCATTGCATGGGCATTGGCAGAGTATCTTGTTAATGAAGTTCGTGCCCGTACACTTTTTGCAACTCACTATCATGAATTGCTTAAGCTCTCGGATAATATTGATAGCGGGATTAAGAATTATAACGTGCTTGTAGAGGAGGATATTGATAAAGGTGTGGTTATTTTCCTTCGGAAGATTGTGGAGGGTGGAACGGATAGAAGCTATGGTATATATGTGGCAAAGATGGCAGGACTACCTGAGTCTGTGATTTTACGTGCCAATGAGATTTTGGAGAGCTTCGAACAAGGATCCCTTTTCACCGACGGGGTAACAATTCGAGGTGAATCAGTTATTTCTAAGGTGGGTAAAGAAGAGAAGGTCGTGAAGAAGGAAGACTTACAAATCCCATTGTTTAGTATTGAGGATGGTGCGCTTGTGAAGGAATTGAAAGACTTGGAGATCGAATCTCTTACGCCACTGGATGCAATGAACCTTTTAGCAAGGTGGAAAAAGAAATATTAGATGAATGTAATAAAATTGTAACTATTATCTGAGATAATAGTCGGATAAGTTGTTATATGTTATACAATATGTATGCATATCGTTTATACCTTCAGTGTAGTTCTACCACATGGAAATACTAGGCGGGTATCGGCGCACCTTGTTAGGGCTACTACCTAAGTGGAATTTGAGCGTTCAAGTTGTGAGAGATACGATCACAATATTGCTATTTCTTCCTATAAGTATTTGCTTTATCCTCTTTCTAATTATTCTTGCGGTAGAGTTTGTAGTTGGAAGATTGCAATTGGGGATATTCTTGATTGAGCTTCCCTTTATTATACTTTTCTTTATTGCAACTTTGTTTTATGTTTATAGAAAGTATAAATATGTTCGATACTTTCTAGTGATTATCTTCTATTCCGTTAGTGTTTTTAGTCTGTATTACTGGGGAGTGTTACATTACATTGGTATTTCTTTCGGGGTATTGCTGATGTTACTTTCATTCTTTGCATTTTCAATTAGGAAATCACAATTGATTATTGGGTCATACCTTCTGCTACTATTAATTATTGGTATTCTGCAATCAAATCAACTTATTATATATAACTATAGTTGGTCACCACAGGTACTACTTTTGGATTATATGGTTGTTTTAGCGTGTTTATTTATAATTGCAAACCTGCTTTGGGTATATAACCTGGCTTCCATTAACCAAATTAGGAAGATATCTGCTTTGTTTTCACAGCTAAGGGAGAAAAATAAGGAGCTTGAGAAAAGGGTTCTCTCCCAAACTATCTTAATGATGAAGAACCGGCTTCAATTAGATAAGTCACAGGAGATACTTGGTAAGGCGTATGGGAAACTTACATTAGCGGAGAAAGATCGGTTCTCGCATATGAATCGGTTGGCACATACCGCAATCTCCGTGGGTAAACGAGTTCATAATATTAAATCCCCGTTGATGTATGTAATGAATGAAATTCGGAGCTCACAAATAGATTTTGATTCTAAAGATGCTTTACTCAACTCATTGTCGGAAATAAGTGCTGAGGTAGAAAGTATCGGGAAAGACACGTCTAGTACAAATCATTCTGTAATTTTTAGTCTGACTGATGTGATAGAGCAGGCCTTGCACCTTCTTGAATGGAAATTTCATGAAAAAGGCGTTGCAGTACCTAGGATAGTTCGATTATCATCTACGCTGCATGGTGACGCATGTAAGTTTAAGCATGTAATCGTAAATCTATTGGATAACGCCCTTGAGGCTGTCTCAGAAAAAAGTAATCCAACGGTGGACGTCCGCATTACAACCGAACGTGATTTAATTAATATATCAATTGTAGATAATGGCGCTGGTGTAGAAGACGAACACGTAAGGAAGCTGTTCAAGAGCTTTTTTAGCACTAGAGAAAATGGTTGTGGATTGGGATTAAGTATTTCTCAGGTTTATGTTAATAATTACTGGAATGGTAATATAACTTACTCAAGAGTTAATGGTGAGTCTATATTCACTGTGGCTGTTCCTAAAAGCTCTACTAGAAATTAGGGCTTACTCTACTCCCCCATCTGTACCACCATATTATATAGTACCAACTTCTTATTCCCGTTTTCCTTTATTCCTTGAATTGCTTGTTGGACTCTATTAATGTCGTTTTCTATTCCCTGATTTCTCTTACCCTGTGAAATTGCCTTCTCAAATTTCACTTTATAATTGCTTAGAATGGCGTTGAGGAAAAGTATGATTTCTTCTCTCTCTTTTTCCTTTCCCATCTTCTCTACGAAGCTTAGCTTCCCTACAATATCCAACTCTAGAAAAGGATCTACAACCTCGTAAAGGACTTCATTTTCAGGAGAAGCCGCGTAGAATTTAGAACCTCTGGAAAGAACTGTTTCAAGAAGTGACTTCTCGTTTTTAACAAGCAGAAAAAAGACAGTGTCGTCTTTAGAATCCTCCAGTGTTTTAAGGAGAGAATTTTGTGCTTCTGTGGTTAGATATTCTGCACTGTCAATGATCCCAATCTGATACCTTTCCTCAAATGGTTTGAACATCATCTCTTTTGAAAATTTCTTAACCTCTTCAATACCAATACTGTTATCAGATGTCGTGAGGTAGTGGATGTCTGGGCTTTTAAGAAGTTCAATCAAAGTTTCAAATCCCCTCCCTAGAAGTTCCGTCACATGTTTTAATAATAGTGAGTCCCTACCCTCTTTATTTGCTCCAATAATAATTCTTGTCATAGCTATATGATAGCATATTTGCATTGACGTTAAACTCCTATTAATATATTCTTAATTGACTAATCTTAAAATTTAAACTGCCCTTGAACCCCACGCGTTCAATATTACAACATCTTGTTTCCCAAGGAGTTATATCTGCCCAGGATCAGAATAAGGTGGAGGTTGAAAAGACCAAAACCTCGCAAACTGAGGAGCAGGTAATTAAACGCCTAGGTCTTGCGAATGAGCAGGCAATCATAAAAGCAAAGTCTGAGATATTTAATATCCCATACATAGATTTAACCTCAATCGAAATTCCTGAGAGAGCTCTTGCAGAGGTTAATGTCGAAAGTCTTAGGAAGTATAATGCAGTCCCCTTCTCACATGAAGAAAGTATTGTTAAGGTTGCAATGCTTGATCCCTTTGATGTACAGGCTATACAAGCTCTTGAAACTAAATATCCTGATGGAACTAAAATTGAAGTATATTTTGCAGATGAAGCGGGTGTAAATGCGATACTGGATAGACGGGTTGGAGAAGGAATGAGCAGTGAGGTAACCGATGCATTGGAAGATGTACAGGTACCGGTGGCTGATATCACTGAAAATGTTGGGTCTGATTATGTGGGGAATATGGAAGGTATGGATTTGAAGTCCGCCCCAGTTGCTAGAATTGTAAACTCAATTCTTCAGTATGGTGTTAAAACTTCTTCTTCAGATATCCATATAGAACCAATGGAGGGGAGAATGAGGGTTAGGTTTAGAATTAACGGAATGATGACTGAGAGATTGTCACTTCCTAAGCATTTAGCAAGTGCGGTTGTTTCAAGGTTGAAGATACTAGCGAGGTTGAAGATTGATGAAAAAAGAGTCCCTCTCGACGGTAGGTTACAATTGAAAATTGGAGATAAAAAGATAGATGTGCGTGTTTCAACATTACCAAGTATACACGGTGAGAAGGTGGTAATGAGACTGCTAGAGAATGATTTAGAGCACATAAGTATCGATAATACAGGTTTAAGAGGTGCTGCGTATAAGCATTTAGTAGATGCTATGAGTGTAACTAACGGTATTATTTTGGTTACTGGACCTACTGGTAGTGGTAAGACTCGTACTTTGGCAGGTGCATTGATTAGGTTGAACGATCCTAAGGTGAATATTATAACTTTGGAAGATCCCGTTGAAATCCGTGTGCCAGGTGTTACACAGGTTCAAGTGAAAGCAGAGGTTGGTTTAACCTTTGCGGCTGGTCTTAGATCTATTCTTCGACAAGACCCTGATATCGTGATGGTGGGAGAGATTCGTGACCAGGAAACCGCTCAGCTTGCTGTTCAGGCCTCTCTTACAGGTCACTTAGTGCTCTCCACATTGCATACCAATAGCTCTTCTGCGGCAATTCCAAGACTGCTTGATATGGGTGTTGAGTCTTTCCTTCTCGCCTCTACGCTGCGTTGTGTAGTGGCACAAAGACTTCCTCGAAGAGTTTGTAAGTACTGTGCTCAGCCTGTACCTGCTTCTCCTGAGATAATGAAGAATATAAATGAGGCTTTGGCTACAATTAAAAACTTCGACGCTCTTAGCTATGCTAAAAAACTTGCAGAGGTTGGGAAAAATAAAGAAGCGGAAGGGGCGAAGGTAAAAGCTCCTGATAAAGATCCTTCTGGGATTGATCAGCTCTATCTATATAAGGGACAGGGATGTGACCGATGCGGTGGTACAGGGTATAAGGGACGTGTGGGTATATTTGAAGTGTTAACTGTTAACGATAAGATTGGAAGAATGATGATGGAAGATGTCTTAACTTCAGATGTTGAGAAAGCTGCGGTAGAGGAAGGTATGATTACAATGATTCAAGATGGGTATTTGAAAGCTATTGAAGGCATAACTACTATAGAAGAGGTCTTGAGAGTGTCCAAAGATTAATTAATATAGGTTTTGAAATTTAATTTAGATTACTATATTGTTTATAATAGATTAGTTAAAAAATATGCCCATGACTGCCCAAGATGATAATTCCGTAAACTTAAATTACCCTGTACAGGATCCAGTAGCTGCTTCCCCTACTCCTACAACCGTCGTACCTCCACAACCAGTTGCTCCTGCTCCATTGCAAAGTGTGGATGACTTGGATCCTAACCGTGGACAGCAGATTTCTGGACCATCCTTCGATTCATTGTCCAATGAAATCCCTACTCAACCCGCTATACCTGTTCCTTCTCCATTTGCTGAAAATACAACTGGGTCTATGCAAGATTTAGTTTCTCAACCAATTTCACCTTTGCAACCAGATTCTTCTGATCAAGCACCTGCCCCAACAAGTGAGCCTTTGGTTATGCCAGTTGATGTATCTGTACCATCCCCAGCTCCTGTTATGGCTGAGGGGGAAGAGACTCCCGTTGTGGAGGCTACTGATTCAGAGGAGAAAAAAGAGAGCCCACTACAAGCTTTGGCACGTAAGTTGTCTGAATTGAAGTCTGAATTGATTGAAGAAACACCAGAGGAGAGCGTTGCTCCTTCAGTTGTGGAACCAAGCATGGTTACTAATCCTGCCGCTGATTCTGCTCCACTACCTGATATGAACAATATGAGTACACCAGCCCTTACTCCCGATATTGATTTGCAAGCACCTTCTGCCTTGTCCGATACTACTGATGTTACAGATGCGGTGGCAGCTGACGTTCCTGTTATTAACGAAGCCTTGGATCAACTAAGTGCAACACTACCAAATGGTGGTACTTTGTCTCCAGATGAAATGGAAATTGCAGTCCCAACATTGTCAGACAATACTGTACAAGATCAAGTAATGGCAGATGTTGTTCAAAGCCCCTCAATAGAGGATAATTCTGTGGCCATGGAGGAAGTTCCTGGTACAGATCAACCTGTTAGTGAGGTGGTAGAGTCACCTGCTATAGAGGAAGTACCAGCTGAAACCACACCAGTTGATCCTCTCTCCGAGTATCAAGCTGAAGTGCAAGGAACTGTTGATACACCTGTAGTCTCAGAACCTGTGACTTCAACGGTGGTCCCAACTGCTGATAGTGGGGTTATAGATGAAAATGTTAAAGAAGATATTACAACTGAGGAGGTGGCGGAAAGTACTCCTTCGAGTGGTAAGTATCCTTTGAATATTAATAAGATCCTTGATTTGGCTATAGATAGAAATGCATCTGATGTACATATCTCTGTAGGGTATCCAGTTATGATTAGAATTGATGGATCGCTAGTGGCTGTTCATGAGCAGATTCTATCTTCCGAAAATGCTGAAGAATTAGTATTTCCACTGCTTTCAGAGCAGAAGAAAGAGCTTTTGGAAGTTAACAGAGAGGTTGATTTCGCTCATACACATAGGCATGGTGGGGAAGCAAGATTTAGAATCAACGCATTCTACACTAGGCAGAATTTAGCTGCGGCACTAAGACTTATACCAACCAGAATTAAGACAATTGAAGAGCTTATGCTTCCTGCTATCTATACTCAGTTTGCAAGCTTGAAACAAGGATTAGTGTTGGTAACGGGACCAACTGGACATGGAAAGAGTACTACCTTGGCGGCAATACTACAGCACGTAAATGTAAATAGATCGGTTCACATGCTCACCATTGAAGATCCAATTGAATATATATTTCCAAAGGCTCGAGCGGTGGTTGATCAAAGAGAAATGCATGATGATACTCATTCATGGAGTGTTGCATTGAAGAGCGCACTAAGGCAAGATCCAGACGTAATTCTCGTAGGTGAAATGAGAGATTTCGAAACCATTGCTGCCACTATAACTCTGGCAGAAACAGGTCACTTAGTGTTTGCAACCCTACATACAAATAGTGCGTCTCAAACAATTGATCGTATTATTGATGTGTTCCCAGAGAATCAGCAGGCACAGGTTAGAGCTCAATTATCAAATATTCTAGAAGCAGTTATTGCTCAAAGGCTACTCCCTATCGATGGTGGAGGTAGACGAGCTGTCTCTGAAATTATGATTGGTTCTGGTGCTGTTAGAAACCTAATCAGAGAAGGAAAGACTCATCAATTGGATAACGTGATTAGAACAAGTGCGGATATTGGCATGGTATCTCTTGAACATTCGCTTGTTAAGCTCGTAAGAGAGGGGCTAATTACAATGGACAAGGCCCAAGAGTATGCAGTCCATCCTGAAGAGGTTGTTCGATTACTTAAAAGTTAAGGTATTGTATGAAAAAGTATAAATACGTTGCTAGAAATTTAGAAGGAAAGATTATCCAAGGGGTTATTGAATCAAGGAGTAGAGATACAGTTGTTGAAACTTTGCAAGGAAAGAAGTTGATTGTTGTTAAGGTTGAGGATGATTTAGGCTTTAGTTGGGATAAACTCAAGGAGATCAATGTAGGAGGAGTGCCAATAAAAGATAAGGTTATCTTCATGAGACAGCTCGCAACTATGGTAGGTGCAGGATTACCACTAACACAAGCTTTGGAAATTCTAGAAGCACAATCATCTAACCCAATGTTCAAGAGGGTTATTTCGGATGTATTAGGTGATGTACAAGGTGGTGTTGGGTTGGCAGAGGCATTTAGAAAGAATAACAATGTTTTTGACTCCGTGACTCTTAACCTATTGGAAGCTGGTGAAGAGAGTGGAAATTTGCAGGTAATTCTAGAAAGATTGGCGGTTGAACTCGAGGAGCAGAAGAAACTTGGAGAGAAGTTGAGGTCAGCTATGATCTACCCTACTATTATTGTGGTAGTGATCATTGGTGTTGTACTACTTATGATGTTTGTACTTGTTCCTGCTATGGCTCAAATCTACGGTGAGTTCGGAGCAGAGCTACCTGCAATTACCCAATTCATGATTGCAATGAGTAACTTCTTTTTGGGGTACTGGTGGTTGATTGCTGCAGTCGTGATTCTCTCTCTCATAATGTATAAATACTACTACGATTCTCCAAATGGAAAGAAGTTTATCCATAGGATTTCTTTAAAACTCCCTGTCTTTGGAATGATTGTAACGAAAATGCAGATTGCTCAGTTCACTAGACTCCTCTCTCTCCTATTGAAGAGTGGTCTGTCAATCGTAAAGGCATTGGAATTGACTGCAGGATCATTAAATAACATGATATATAGAGAATCAGTTATGGAGGCCAGTAAAGAGGTTGAGAAAGGTGTGGCACTTGCAATCCCAATTGCTCGTGCGCAGATTTTCCCCTTGATTATTAGTCAGATGATTGCGGTTGGTGAAGAGTCGGGTGAAATGGATAATGTACTCGAGAAGATGGCTCAGTACTATAACGAAGAGGTAAACGTGGCAACTGGAAACCTTGCCACCCTAATGGAACCACTAATGCTTGTATTAATGGGTGGAGCTATTGCATTTATTGCACTAGCTGTATATATGCCTATGTTCAATCTATCTGGAGTCATTGGGTAGAGTGTTGACACCCCCCAATTACTGATGTAGATTAAGTATAGATTAAGATAAATTTTTATATAAAAGAAGAATATGAGAGTGCTAGGAGACAAGAAATATAATGCATTTACACTCGTTGAAATGCTCGTGGTTATGGGAATCCTCGTGATCCTAATGACAATGGGTATTTTTGCAGGTAGATTTGCAATTCAAAGAGCTAACAAGGTTCAGCACCAGAGTGCAGCTGATCAGATTTACCAGGGATTACAAAGCTATTATGCAGATAATAGAGAGTATCCTGCTACATCAGGTACAGAGGCTTTCGATTCATTCGGAACAGCACTTACAACTAATGGTGTATTAGGTAAGTATGTTGATTCAAGCGCATTTGATGGTGGTAGTGATGCTACATATTACTATGCTGTAGATGCAACAGGTCAAAGTATGCTTATCTGTGTAACATACGGAGGTCACAACGATACTACAAACCAAGGTGCATACTGTAATGGAAACGGGTTTGGAACCCTTCCATCAGGTACTCCTGTAAGTAAGAAGGAGTTAACTGCAGATGAAGCAGATGCAGTGTTGAGTTCATTCACAGTTTCAAGTAACTGGGATGCATCAACCAGCTCATGGGAATAGTTATCTAGATTCCTGATATTGAAAGGGAGGCTTAGGCCTCCCTTTTGTTTTGTTAAATCATCAAGTATATTTAGCTATGGAGATATTTCTTTTTATAATTGGTTTGGTATTAGCGAGCTTTCTTAATGCTTTGGCGTATAGGGTGAGAAGTAGTGAAGGAATTGATAATATATGGACCTCCCCTTCTCATTGTGAAAGCTGTAAAAAGAGGCTTAGGTGGTATGATTTGGTCCCAGTTCTATCATATTTATATACCAAAGGAAGGTGCTCAAGGTGTGGGGCTAAAGTATACTGGTACTACCCTCTTTCAGAGCTTTTTCTTGCCATTTCCTTTACTCTCTTTTATGCATATTCTGCTCCCCCCCTTTCCTACCTCATACTCGTATACCTCTTCTTCCTCTCATATTGGGATGTAAAGGATAAAAGTATACCTAAGAGTATTGTGGACTATGCTTTCTATATTAGTGCCATATATGCATTAATAAATATGTTTATAAACTACAACCTATTATTAGTATATGCCCTAGTATTTGTAGCCCTATTATATTCTCTAAGTATTGTGGTAAATATGGGTAAGGAGAAAATAGGGATAGGTGACGTTATCGTATTCGCCACAATCATACTTGCAATGGGAATCAAGGTTGGGGCAATCTCAATTCTTGCTACCATCCTAATATCTGGTGTGTACGCAATATATCTTGTATTGAAAGATAAAAGGAATCGTAAAAGATATATTCCACTAGTTCCGTTCATTACACTTGGCTACGCGGTGGCTATTCTAGCAACAGATGTGATTATGGCATATTTTGCAAATATGCTCCCCCTAATTTAGAGAGGAAATATGTTTGTCATCGTATATATGATGTGATAGATTTATATATATGAAACTGCCTTTACACAATAAATATCCAGGATACACTCTCTTAGAAATGTTGGTAGTTTTAACCATCTTTGTAATTCTCTCCACCTTAAGTATGGCAGCATTCAATGGTTTTAGAGACACCGTAACTTTAAATGAGGAGATAGATCAATTAAAACAAACGATACGAGAAGCACAAAGATCCTCACTCTTTCTAGAGCGGGAACCTGATGAAAGATGGTTATATGGTATTGGGGTTGATTTCTCTCAAATTGGTAATGATGGGTCATACAGGCTATTTAAATGGTGTGCACCTTTCAATGAGTATGGAGATGTGAGAAGCAAACAACATATCCCTAACTATAATCCTCTGCAAAATGTTGGTGCTACCAATGGTAACTTGAATCTAAATAGTCAGTATACAAATCTTGAGTGTGGCCGAACTGAGGGATCGGGGGTTGGGGAGATTGTGAAGCTTGGGGGCTCACCAGACAGCAAGTTTGGGAAGAACTTCATTCCATCCCTACCTTCAAGCAACAACTCAGGAAGTGATGTAGGAGGGATTCCTGCATTTCTCCTCTTTGAATCAGTCTCTGGAAAAGCTTTCTTCTACGACGATCAACAGGGAGGTATTGTTAACTATAATTCTAATGGAGAGCTAATCTCCTCCCCTATCAACTTTGTAATTGAGATCAGAGCGCCAAATACTGGTAGGCTTAAAACAATAACCGTATCTAATATTTCAGGGAAAGTGAAAGTTGAAGACAGTAAACTGTAGCTTGAGAAAATATAATGCAGTGGGTTTTGTGGAGGCCCTGATTGCTGTAGCAGTGGCAGGAATCGCTTCAATAGTAATGATGTCCATTGCTATAAATACTACGGCTCAGGTCCTTAGAAATGAGATCGAGAATAAACTTGCGGAAAAGGCTATCGAAGGCTCGGCAATGGCAAAGAAGATTGCTAATAACCATAATTCGGCGCCTGTTGAGGAAGAAGCTATGTTCCCTACAATAGCGGGAGGTATTGGCAACTGCTACGCTTTCACAGGTGATGTAAACAATCCAAACTTCTCTAAACAGGGTGAGAGCTTTGAGGTCGCGTGTAGGTATGACGCTGGAGATAGGAGAAGCTGTACTAACTATCTAACTACCGATGAAGATATATTTAGGGTTTTCTGCATGTTACCTGACTCCCAGCTTGCTAGTGGATTAGTTGTTGGGAAGATTGTAACCGGAATGGCAGAGTGTGACCCAAACCAAGAAAACAATACAGGAAAGTGTAAAATTAGTGATTATGAATACTATTTAGGTGTTAAGGTTAAACAATAGATGAGAAAATATAAAATAAAAAGATATTCTGGTGTAAGTTTGGTGGAGATGCTTATGACCATGATCATCATAGGTATTGTTATGGTGCTCACTGCCGTTACCCTTAATACAATGATCCGTGCTTCCATAATGTCAAATTCGCGAACCACCACTCGTCAGGAGTCGGAGTTTATTTTAGAACTACTCAGAAAGACAATACAGAACTCTAGTTCAGACGAAATTAGGATATATAATGTATCTGGTCGATTATATGATTTAGCAAATTCTCGTACTGTTGATGCCGCACTAACGGGCTATGAGAATCCAATTAATATTGATGGAAGTGGTACCGAGATCCATTTTAGACCAGCAGGATATGATAAATGGGTATGTATTGGATACTTTCAAGACTCTCAGGATGCAAATAAAGGGTATATATTGAAGTCTGCACGGCAGGATTTGGACGTAGCTTCCGAGTGTTTCAATGGATTATCCAGCGAATATAGATTGAATACAATCGTATTGAATTCCGAGGATGTGGATGTTAACAGCCTACAAATGCAGTTCTTCCTCACCTATGATGAGAACTACCTTTTGACAATCGATCTTGATATGGAACCTGTGGTATGGATTGCAAATAGTCAGAACCTTAAACCCAACTACTTCCAGCAGACCGTGGTATCAACTCAAAAATTGACCTGGGAAAATTAATCTGCTAATTTAAATATATATTACTTCTTAAATATGAAGAACATAAAGGTATATAAAGGTCAGGCATTAGCGATAGTTATGATTGTTCTTGTTATCTCCGCCATATTGGGTATGGCTATGCTCTCCAGAACTTTGAAGGATACTAGACAGCTAGCAAGTGAGAAGTCCTCCGCAGAAGCATTAGA
>CAZUOO010000013.1:0-24615 GCA_964621555.1 uncultured Candidatus Saccharibacteria bacterium
GCAATTGCATACTCTCTAACCATTTCTGTGTGCCAAGTACTATGTGCCCAGTCAGGTTTGGGTAAGTAATCTGTATCTAAAAGGTAGATTATCCTAGATACCCAAGGTTGTTGTAGAAACTCCTCATCGTATAGCTTTCTGAAAGCTTCTCTATTTTCTATTACTCTCTTATTCTCCTCATCCACGATTTGAACAAAATAACTTAAGGGCAGTTATCTTGCCTATACCATTGTTATTAGTATTACCACCCCTAGAGCTATTCTATATATACCAAAGTATCTAAGAAACCTTGTTTTAGACATCTTATCCAATAGCCATAACGACGCGTAACCTGCTATAAAGGTAATCAGTACTGCTATTAGATTGTTCGTCTCCATAAATTGCGAAACACTATTCTCTGTTTTATACATCTCATATGCAAATGAACCAATTAGAATTGGGATGCCTAATACAAAACTCAACCTTATGGCTGTGTACTGCGTAATCCCCGAAAGCATACCTGCTATAGTGGTAATCCCAGATCTAGAAACCCCTGGTATTAATGCTAAGGATTGCGCAAGTCCAGCTAGAAGGGTTTGTTTAAATGATACCGACTCTAGTTTAAGTTCCTCAACACTCTCTGTTAAATCACTCCTATTGAACTTTAAATCTGTCAATATCATAACTATACCTACAAGGATTAGTGATATGGCTACTATCAATGTCCCTCTTAATAGGTTCTCAATACTATCACCAAATAGAACTCCTATAATTGCTGCGGGTATTGTTGCTATAACAATGTAGAAATATAACTTAAATTTTGTACTTAACTTTGTAAATAGGAATTTCCAGTTGAATAGAATAATTGCTAGTGTAGTACCAACGTGTAAAGATGTTAGTGTGAAAGTAGAAATGCTCTCTATACTAAGTAATTTAGAAACCAATATTAAGTGGCCTGAGCTTGAAATCGGTAACAGTTCTGTTATCCCTTGGGTTATAGAAAGCACTATAGTTTGAAATAGGTTCATTGAGTTGGTACTATTATATTATTAATGAAAGTCTTAAATGTAGTATACATAATTGGAGTAATTTTTTCCCTCTTTTTTGCAGGATATATTTTTCTAGATTCCAATTCGAGTTTAGGCAATTCGTATATTAGTAGTAATAGGGATTATGTAGATCAAACCTCAGATGAAGTAGGTACAGGAAGTGTACTTGCCGTAAATCAGTTTACTGGGGATCTGCAAAAAGTAGTGGCACAACATAAATTGGAGCCGGTAGCTAAGGTGCCTCAGGTAAAGACCATTCATATGTTAGATGAGGAACGGAATTCTGAGTTTGATTCAGATTGGAATGAAGAAATTATTGAGTATGAGGGTGTAGGAGGTAGGGAAATCGGGGAAGTGCGGCAAGTACTTGCAACCAGTCCTAATAGTGATAAAGAGGTCATGGGATTTCTTCCATATTGGCAACTTTCTAGATATGCCTCAATGCAATACGATAAGCTTACATCTGTAGCATATTTTGCACTAACGGCTTACGATAATGGAGAATGGGTCACAAATGACCCCGGTTATACAGGCTTCCATTCCGCCTCCTTCACAAACATGGTCAATCTCGCCCATCAGAATAATACACGTGTCTATCTTGTTGTTAAAAACTTCCACAACCGAAGTATTAGGGACTTGGTCGCGAACAAGAATGGGGCGGGGGATAAGTTAATTAACAATATTGTAGCGGCAGTTAGAGCTAAAGGATTAGATGGAGTTAATATTGATTTCGAATATATCCCTTCCTCTGACTACCCTGTAACGACAACGCTTCGAAGTAACTTTGTGTCTTGGCATGATAAGTTATCCAAAAGAATGCACACAGAATTTCCAGGCTCTGTGGTAAGTACAGACGTTTTTGGATCCTCTGGGGTCGGGTATTCCGCATATGATATTGCAGGTTTAGGTGCGACCTCAATCGATTATATTATGTTCATGTCATACGACTATATCCTTACCTCCTGTTATGACGGAAAGAGAATATTTCCAATGTCCCCACTATATGGAAACGGTAGCTGGAATGTCTCATATCACCTAACAGAAGCGGCAAAGAAAGCTCCGAGCAAGAAGATACTTCAGGGAATACCCTATTACGGTATAGATTTTAGAGTTAAGTCTGCAGACTTTAATCTCTATAATGCAATGGTAGATTACCCAAACTGCTCAGGTGTGATTGAAACCTATGGCTCAATAGTTGATCCCGCATTTGATGCATACCACAATTCCTCAAGCATACAGTGGAATAATACAGAAAAGGCCACTTGGTATAAGTATGTGTATTCCGGAGCGTATAGGCATGGGTACTACGATGACCCAAGAAGTCTATCTGCCAAGTATGATTTCGTGAGAGCCCAAAAATTAGGTGGTATTGGTATTTGGGCCCTAGGGTATGATTCTGGTACAAATGATCTATGGAACACTCTTCGAGATAAATTTCAAAGAGGTCCATATATATTAGCATTTTCTATGACTACAACAGAAAGCCGTGCCCTGCAAATAATCTCAGAGCTTAAGCTTGATGTTGTTACACAAATCGGGAATAATGTTTGGAAGGTTATTCCTAGAAGTGGAATCACCACAACCAGCATTGCAAATGCAAGAAAGTACTTCGAAGTGATAATTGCGGAGTTCGAGAATGATACTCCAGGTCGAGATATAATATTACCGTAACGATAATGAATAATGGCTACAAAACTATAATTGCACTGTTCCTGCTTATTTTTCAGCTCACCCCGCTTAGTACAATTCCATTTAGCGCATATGCAAATACCAATGTAATATCTTCCAAAGCAGTTTTTCCTAATGAAAAGGTCGCAGATATTGTAGAGAGTGTAAAGGGAGGGAAGAAAGTCTCTAAGTCTGTAACACTCTTTTCCAGTGGTGATCAGGTGGTGAATAATAGGTATACAGTCTTTTTTAAGAAAGATAGTCAATCTAAAATTGGAAAGTCGTTAAGTAGCGTAAAAACGTTCTCAGTGGGGGATCAGTATGGCGATTCAATTGCCGTACCAATAACAACAGATGGTGATGATGAGGCATTTCTAGATGAGCTTGATCGCAACCCAGACGTGCTTGCAATTTCACAGGTTGTAGTTAGAGAGCCTAATGCCGTTTCTGCTCCAAACGACCCTTTATATCCACCTGCGGGGAACTTCTCAAGTTCATATCAATGGAATCTAAATAGATCAGCTTCTGGAGAGTATGGAATAGATATGCTAAGAGCATGGGAATATCTAGATTCTCAAGGAAAGAATTGGATGGGTGATGAATCTATAGTGGTCTCTGTTATTGATACAGGTCTCGCATACGAAACAATCTCAAAATATCCATATACAGGTGGGAGTTGGGGATTTGCACCCAATGTTGATACTCCTTCACAAATCTATGTAAATGCTGGAGAAACCGCAAACAATGGGATAGATGATGATGGTAATGGTCAAATTGAAGATAACTTTCAAACCGTGGGTGGTCAACTATACTGTTTAGATGCAAACACTAACGGTCAATGTGATTCGCCTTCGGAAAGAACTAAAGGTTATGTTGATGATGTAAATGGATTTAACGTTGTAGATTTCTACAGCTACTGGAATCCACTTAACATAGGTAGTGCACCACTATGTTCGAATGCTCCATATACATCGTATAGATGCGTACCCCAGAGGGTATGTGCCACTTCAGGTGATGCTGGGAGCAATCACTTTGGTTGTGTAATTGGTGAAATGGGACATCCTAATGACATGATGGGGCATGGTACAGCTGTTTCAGGAGTTATAGCAGGCAAGATTGGAAATGCTCACGCAGGTACAGGGATTGCACCTAATGTAAAAATACTACCAATTAATGTATTTCAGTTTGTATATAATGCTAACACCAGTCAGTGGCAACACGGACAGTTTTCAGGTTCTTCAGACTTAATTGCAAGAGCTGTTGAGTATGCAAATGCGGCAGGCTCTAAGATTATAAACATGAGTTTTGGTGGTACATTGCCAGATCCATACGAGCAATTGGCAATGGAAAGAGCCTATGAGGAGGATAATATATTACTCGTTGCTGCTTCCGGAAACAGAGGTGTAGGTACTGTTGACTATCCTGCTGGGTATCCAAGTGTTATGGCTGTTGGAGCATCTTCAAAGAATGGAACTCGTGTCTCATACTCTAGTTACGGTAGTAATCTTGAATTGGTAGCTCCTGTAAGCGGTGGTATTCCAGTTGAAACCTATACCTGTTACTTTGCATCTAATTCATACTCAAACCCATGTTTGACAACTAATTCTCGTCCTAATGCCACTTCGCAGTTTACGCAGTTTTCCACTGGATTAACTGCAGGTACATCTTTTTCAGCTCCTCAGGTGGCGGGTGTCGCAGCATTAGTTTGGACAATGTATCCAGGTTGGAGTAATGAACAGGTAAGGTATGTATTAAATATGAGCTCAACTCAGCCAAATTCAACTGGGTATAATACTTCAATTGGCTATGGAATATTGAACGCATATAACGCGGTAAGGGGGAGGGATGACGCAGGTCGTGACCTAACTCAAACAGGTAGGGTTATGCAATCAGTTAGAGGCAGCAATAATCTATTATACGATAGGTATTCTGACGATCATGGAAATACTTGGAGTAACTGGAACTTATCAAATGTATCTGTAATCTCAACTCCTGCGATTGCCTACAATTCTACCACCAACCTACTTCTGCAGGCACGTAGGGATTCTAAGAATGGGCTATTCGTTCGAAACTCTACAAACAATGGTAATACATGGAGCTCATGGTTGCGCTTAGGTTCAACCTCACAGGCGGTGAAACTTGTAACTGCAGGGGATAGAATCATAATGGCAATGAGAGGGACAGATAGAGGGATATACACCAGATATACTGTAAATGGAACTAGTTGGAGCTCATGGAATAAAAGTGGCTCAACAGACGGACTTGTATCCATGGTCTACGATTCAACTTCCGATAGATTAATACAGGGTGTGAGAGGGATGAATGGAATGGTGTATACAAGGTATAGCTCCAATAAAGGCAATTCCTGGAGCGCGTGGAGTGGTACAGGTTCAACACCGGGCAACCTAACCCTAATTTCAGCCGGTTCTAGAGTGATTCTGTTTGTTAGGGGTAACAATAATCTTATATACAGTAGGTATTCAACAAATGGTGGTAGCTCATGGAGTGGTTGGGTTTCAAACAGTAGCACATACTCTGATGTAGAAGTTGTATATACAGGATCACGATTAATACAAGTTGTTCGTGATTCTCGAAGTGCGATATTAACTAGATACAGCTCAAACCTTGGTAGCTCATGGAGCGGGTGGATTAAAGCTGGAAGTACTAATCAGAATGTGAATCTTGAATATGATTCTCAATTCAATAGAGTATTTTCGACTGTAATTGGTATGGATGGTGGTATTTGGACTAGGTATAGTGATAACGGAGGTACTTCATGGGGATTATGGACGAAAAGTGGTACTACACCTAGCGCCCCTGAACTCTCATTCTGGGGTACTCAAGATTGGTAATATTATGAAAAAAGTATTGATAATCTCATCCCGTACCTATCCTGCAATTGGTGGGGTTGAGAATGTCGTGGATAACCTTGCATCTGGTCTTTCAAGTAAGTTTAAGGTTAAAGTTATTACAAACTTCTACCGTACTCAGAAACCCGGACTTTCATCCTTAAGGGAGTTTCTAAGGCATCCCATTCTTGAACATATTAGAGCATTAATAGGGATTGGGTATAGCCGAAATGGATATACAATTTTGGAATCATATTTTATTTTCTTCGGCATATCAAAGATACGTAATATACTTTCCCTCCTACTCTTTCCTATTACTGTACTACACTTCATATATCATCTATGGCTCTTTCGCCCAGATATTGTAAACCTGCACTTTGCAGATAACTCAACAGTATATGCTTGGTTGGCAAAGAAACTATTGCCAAAATCCAAGCTTGTTATTTCATTCCATGGGGTTGACCTAATGAAATTTGCATCAAACTCTAAAATACATAGTTATATTGTTACCCAAACTGCTTTAATCTCCGATCATGTAGTGTTTGTATCGCGTAATTTAGAAGAGTATTTTAAGAAGATAGTTAATACAAGAGAAATACAGGTAGCGCAGAGTATCATTTATAATGCGGTGGGCACCTTGTTTACACATAAGGATATTCGTAACAAAGAAGGTAGCTATATATTGTTTCTGGGTAGATTGGTTGCAAAAAAGGGTGTTGATATACTGATCCGTGCATATAATGAACTAACGGTGCAATCTAAATCTAATATTCCCAATCTAGTTATAGTTGGAGATGGGGATCGTAAAGATGAACTGGTTAAGATGGCCGATGGAAACAATAAGATTGAATTTAGGAAATCTGCTACCATACCTGATGAGGTAATCGAATATATGGATGATGCTATTATGTTCATAACACCTTCTAGAGAAGAACCCTTTGGCATTGTGAATATTGAAGCAATGTCTAGGGATGTACCAGTTATAGCTTCGAATGTCGGTGGGATACCTGAGTATATAACCGATAACCAGACTGGGTTGTTATTTGAATCCGAAAACGTGGGTGAATTGAATCACTGTATCGTTAGTTTATTGAATGATTCTGATTTGAGAGCTAAACTTGCTAAAGGTGGAAGAAAACTCGTTAATGAGGGGTTTAGTAGTAATATCTTTTTGTCCAAATATGAAGAACTTTATAACAATCTATAATCGAATAGGTACGGTATTATTACTGCTCTATGTGTTTACAGTACCGTTTCAATTCTATTTAACCTCTGGTTTTAGTATCACACTCTCTCTAATCTTAATAACACTCCTCACACTATACATCTTGATTGCTGTTATCCAGAAATTTAAAGACAGTGGCTTCCTCTCTATATATCAAGCGTATAAAGGGTATCTAATACTCCCCTTAATCTTTCTTCCCATTGTTGTTTCATATTTTTTTAATACTGATACGTCGAGTGTTAAGGAACTATTAAGATGGGGACTCTTTCTGTCCGAGATATTTATAGCAATCGAAGTAGTTAGGATAACAAAGATTCCTATACTTTGGATTGTGAATACCTTCATCTTGAGCACTTTTGCCATGATCCTCCTAACCTTCTACCAAATTACTGTATCACAAGAAGTTGAGTATAGTATTATGAAATCTTGGTTTGGAAATATCTTCAATGATCCTGAATTGATATCTACGAAATTAACAGGAGAGAGCAAATTCAATTGGATTTATGGAAATACAATTCGTGTGCACGGTGTATTTGCAAATGTCTCTCACTTTGCCTTTCTTCTTGGGGCTTCGCTTATACTACTGATAGAAACATATAGAAGTAAATGGGATTTAAAGTTAAGTATACTTGGGGGGATTTTAGCCTCTTTCATAATTCTCTCTCTAGTTAGATCCGTTCAGACTGCTATCCTAGTTGTTGTCTTTGTAAATATAATAATTGCCTTTGTTAGCAAGGATTGGAAATGCATCATGCCCTATCTTTATACTCAAATACTTGGGGTTATGTTTGCTATAGTCTTGGCGCTACTCTCATATGAAAAGATCTTTCTATATACACTGGCAGTGAGATTTGTAGAGACCATTACGTTTGATGGGGCTATTTTTAATTCATACTTCACATCATTCAAATCATTTTTCAGCAGGATCAATGTTGTACCTACTGATGAGTTTAATGAATATGGAGGGGTAGGGGGGCGATATAATCTGTGGAAGATTACTTTACTAGAAGTTATCATCCCTAGGATAAAGAATTTACAATTCTTGTTGTTTGGGTTGGGACCATCTTCACTTGGGGTTACCTTAAAATCTACATTGAATGAATACTTTAAATTGTTTAATACCGTTGATAACTCGTATTTGCAGTGGTTTGTAGAGATTGGGTTAATGCCTTTTCTTATTCTGGGGGCTTACCTAAAAAAACACTTTAAGTTTAGCCTTCGATTAATACAAGAGCATTGGCAAATAATAATATTTGTTGGGATATCTGCACTTTTCACTAATATACTCCCAGATATACGTATGGGCATGATATTATCAATTCTAATACTTATAGTTATGATGAAACATGGGAAATAATATTAAGAGCAATGCGGTTGTATTACTGATATTCTCGCTCCTATCTAAAGCACTTGCCTTTGGAAGGGAGATTCTTCTTGCATATTACTTTGGAGTGGGATTGATGCTAGATGCCTTCAATACAGGTATTACATTCTCAAATACACTACTATTTATATTTAGTGGTGGGGCGTTTATACCAATTTTAATCTCATTTGCACTCGCAGTGAAGAGCAGGGAGCAAAAAAGGGAACTTAATGGTTTTCTACTTATTCTTTTTGTACTCTCAATAATTATCTCATTAGCTACTGTAATTACCGCTCCATACTTTGTAGTGAATGTAAACGAGGCTATTAGGGAGGATGTGATATTGGTACTACGTCTCACTGCTTTCTCAAGTACTTTCTACGCGCTTTCTTCAATCATCCGTGCTTTGCTAAATAGTAAGGGGGAGTATAGGTTTAGTGGGGCACAAGATTTTGTAATGATTTTTATAATATTAGTAGGTATTTTCATATCTCAAGGTGGCAATTCGTTGGTTATTCTCTCCTTATCATTTCTAATTGCATCAATGTTTCGAGTCCTGGTACAGATACCAATGGTTTATAGATATAGGGAGGATATATTTACAGGGATTGAAGTGAGGCGAGGGGCTATTATGAACTATGCGTCTTCACTATTTCCTATGATGCTTGCCACCTTAATTCCTCAAGTCATGATAATTGCTACGAGATTGCTATCTTCACAGATAGGGGAAGGGGTTGTATCTGGATTAAGTTATGCAGATAGAACGAGTGATTTGATAAAGAGTATTGTGGCATACTCACTTGGGGCTGTAATAGTTGCCCCGATGGCTCAGCATTTACAAGATGGAAAGTATGATCGCTTTATGAAGCTACTAAATAGGTCACTCCTTTTTGCATTTTTTGTTAGCATACCTATATTCTTTATCTTTATGCTTTGGGGGAAGGAGATTATATATATATTATATGAGAGAGGGTCATTTACCTCACAGGCTACGGTAATCACAGGAACAGCCCTATCATACTATTCTATCGCTACACTTTTCTCTTCACCAATATTTATACTTATGTCTGCAATGTATAGCGCAAAGAATTGGAAGGGAGTATTTCTAACCACCTCTATTGCCGTGTTTGTGGGATTGATGTTTATGTTGATGACTTATAAATCTATTGGTGTTATAGGTATCGCAATTAGTTTGGGGATATACTCTGCCATCACCTTTACTATTCTGTACTTCACTATTCTCAAAATGGTAGGAGGTTTGTACAAAGGTGATTTTATATATGCACTCGGAAAACTATTCGTTGTAAATCTAATCTCATTCACCCTTGGTTATCTTATGTACGGTATCTCTCCTTTCCTGCTTCTGATCATACCTGTTATATACATATTGATATCTATCATAACTAAGGAACCTCTATTCAAAGAGATTGTGGATATGGTTATTAGGTATCTATGGAAGAGGGGTTTAAAGGATACTTCGCTCTAGAATCTGCTCCTGATCTGGTGTTAGGCAGAATATATTATCATCTGTTCTCAACTGATCGAAACTATTAACTTTCACCAGTTTAGAAACATACTCTTTACTTCTTCTGAGCATATATATGCTGTAGAAAGGATATGAAGTTAATTTAGAATATAGCTTTTCAGGATTATATTTAGAATTCAGTTCTATTGAAATCAACGGTTTAAATTTCATTATAGTTTGATGGCCACCTTTTAATACTTGTGATTCCCAACCTTCTACATCAATTACCATCATGCTCACTTTTTCTACATTAAGCTTTTTGAGACTGCTGTCTAAGGTTTCTACCTTGACCGATATACTCCTATCTCCCTTCTCCTTGATGAAAGACGACGCCCCTCTGTTTATATCGGGTTTTATGTAGAGTTGCATGTTAGACTTCTTCTCCCCAAGCCCAATGTTAATTGGAGTTATATTGGAAATTGCGTTGAGCTTACAATTTCTCTCAATCATCTTAATCATTACAGGGTCAGGTTCAAATGCGTATGCCATACCCGATTGCCCAATTACCTTTGACGCAGACATTGAAAGTGGGGCAATGTTTGCTCCGACTTCTAGGAATACATCTCCTTCTCTAAGGAATCTCTCGAGTATGTTAACAACCCCTGCCTCATACCTACCTGTGTAGAAGATTGCTTCCTCAATTCCCTTATCACTTGCAGGGTTTAATATAACTTTCTGTCCATCTCGGTTTTCAATAATCACCCTGTTTTTAGGTAGGGGGAGAAGTATCTTTGATACAAGATTACCTACTCTTCTACTGCCTTTAATGTAGTGATTCTCTAGGAAATTGTGTAGTATATATGAGATTGATCTATCAATTGTCATTAGTACCTATAACATTGTATTATATTGATATTTATACCACACTTTAGAGTTAAGGAATATGCTTAAAAACACTGATGTAATTCTAATCTCCTCCTGCAATTACACTCTACATACAAAAAATGTTTTGAACGCGCAGATCATTGCAGATGAGCTTGCTAATGCTGGCAACCGTGTATTGTTTGTTGAAAGTTTAGGTTTGAAGACTGTGCCCACGTTTGGAAAGACAGATAGGTATAAAGTGGTAAAAAGGTTGTTTGACTTTATTAAATTGGTGATAGGAGGGGTTATTAAACCTCGGAGTAATATATTTGTATTACCTTTAGTCAGGTTACCCTTCGAGAATCATAGGGTGATTAAAAGAATCAATGAGTTGCTAATCACATACTTTATAAAACGGTATTCAAAAAAGTATCTCTCGCCAAATCCAATCCTATGGATATTCCTTCCTACAGGGCAATTCTTAATTGATACAGTCAAACACTCTGTGTCTATATACCACTGCGTAGACGACTATTCTGAAGTCCCTAATGTAGATAAATCATATGTATTGGCTCAGCAAGATCTAATATTGAAAAAGTCGGATTTAATAATCACAGTTTCTCCTGTTACGGCTAAGGAATTTAAAGAAAAGACTGATGAAAAGAAGGTGTACTATCTAAATAATGTTGCTAGATTTGAGTTCTTCAACCAGTCCCTTACAAAGAAGTACAAGGTTCCTGAAGATATGGAAGTGATTGTTAAAACGGGTAAACCAATTGTAGGGTTTATGGGTAATTTGGCTTCATATAAAGAGAATCTTGAGTTGCTTGCTCAGGTTGCTCACGATACTCCACAATACAACTACGTATTTATAGGGCCTATTGGGGCAGGGGAGGCATATACAAATGTTCTTCCATTACAGGAGTTAAGCAATGTGTATTTGCTTGGCCCTAAGGATTACGATCAACTCCCACGATATTTCAAATATTTTGACGTAGCAGTTATTGCTAGAAGGAGGAACAAGGCTAATGAGGGAGGTTTTCCTCTTAAATACTTTGAATATCTTTCAAGTGGTCTTCCCGTTGTAGTAACCGGGATTGAATCTATTAAGGAGTTCTCTCGAAATACAAACTTAGGCTCGATTGCAGATAATAAAAAGGACTTTATATTTGCACTCACATACTGGATTGATATGAAACGTAAAAATAGGCAACAGTGCGATAAAAGGCTGAAAGTGCGGTTATCAATTGCGAGAGAAAATAGCTGGGAGAAAAGGATTAAAGATTTTGATAGAATAATTTCACAATATTTATGATATTATTTCAGCAATGAATAGAATTCTTACATACCTTTTAACAATTTTTATCTTTCTCCAGTTTGCAATCCCAGCTAGTGCAGCTGACCCAACATTTTCTATATACCCTAGTAAGGGTTCTGTGACTGTTGGTAAGACATTTATAATTGATGTGTTGATTGATAGTGCAGCTAATTCAGTTATACAGGCAAGAGCCACCCTACTATTTGATCCAACGTTGGTTAAGGTTGTGAAGTCTGAGTATAACGCATCGTTGTTCTGCTCATACCCATCCGATCAATTAAGCGTTGATAACAAGTATGGGGTGATTATGTTAACAGGATTCTGTCAATCTGGTGTGGGTACCCCATACCTAACCGCAGGTGGGGCTGATGTATTTGCTCGGGTTGAGTTTGAGGTATTAAAGGCAGGAACTATTGATATTGAATGGAATCACAACGGTAATAATCAGGATTTTATGAGTGTAATTATGAAAGACGGTAGTCCTCCTACCAATTTATTGCAGTCCAAGCCTACTAAAGCGTCATATACCACCTCTGGAACTGGTAGTGGTGTTAAACCTCCAACCTTCCCTGATACAGCGCTTAACCCTGGGTCTGCATCTTTAATCATAGGTGTTGGACTAATAATCCTTGGAGCAGCATATTTGGCACTCGGACGAAAGGCAAAATCTAATATGAGAACCGTAGTGTTGTATGAGTAGCAGGAAAGAATTGAGAGTTGCTGTTGTACATGATTGGTTGTTGCAGGCGAGAGGTGCAGAGAGAGTGGTTGAGTCAATATTGGAGCTATACCCTCAAGCTGACATCTTCACACTCTTCTATGATGAGAAGCGAATGATAAAGGAGTTTCCAATTTTAAAAGGTCGGAAGATAACTACAACTTGGTTAAATTACCTCCCTTTTATTAAGAAGATCTATAAATACACATACTTTCTATGGCCGATGGCTATAGAATCTCTTGATTTTAGAGGTTACGATTTAGTGATTAGTTCAAGTGCATGTGCATCAAAAGGAATAATCACTGGTGTAGATACCCCACACATATGTTATATGCATACCCCAATGAGATATGCATGGGACCAAACCTTTGACTACTTTAACCCTGAGAACTTTAGTTGGTGGAAGAGAATGGTAATTCCATTCTTTGTACACTACATAAGGATGTGGGATGTTACATCCACTTCAAGAATAGACTACCTCATTGCAAATTCCGACTTTATAGCTAAGAGAGTTATGAAATACTATAGAAGAGAGGCTGATGAAGTTGTATACCCTCCGGTATATGTAGAACGCGCAGACTATACAAAAAAGAAATCCAACTACTACTTCGCCATTGCCCCTTATGAGGAAAATAAAGGGGGGAGATTAATGGTAGATGCAGCTATTAAATACGGCTTTAATCTAAAGATAGCGGGTGATGGAGGTTTAAAGAAAGAACTAGAGAAGAAAGCTAAAGGATATAATAATATTGAATTTCTAGGGTATATTTCAGAAGATGCCAAGTGGGATTATCTTGCTAAAGCTAAGGGTTTTCTTTTCTGTGGGGTAGAGGATTTTGGTATCGTAACTCTAGAAGCAATGGCCTCTGGGACGGCCGCTATTGCCCTTAAGAAGGGGGGGGCTCTCTCAACAGTTAAGGATGGTGTTAATGGTACCTTCTTCAATGAGAGTACCGTGGAGGATTTCAAGGAGGCAATGGATAGGTTTGAGCAACTATATAACAAAGGTGTGTTCGTTCCAAAAGATCTTAATAGATATGCCACAGGTTTCAATAAAGAGGTGTTCCAAAAAAAGATTAGAAATATAGTCTCAAAACTGATTGAGAATTGAAATATGTAGTATATTTTGATATATTCTATATTATGCCGAGATAGCTCAGCTGGTAGAGCATTTGTCTGAAGAACAAAGGGTCCCCAGTTCAAACCTGGGTCTCGGCATTTTATTTGCGAGAGTAGTTCAATTGGTTAGAACGACACATTGCCAATGTGTAGGTTGCGGGTTCGAGTCCCGTCTCTCGCTCCAGAGCCTATTTGAAGAGTTCTCATTAATTATCAGAATATATAATGAAACTTATACTTTTATCCAAATATTTTATAGATGCAGCTCAGATTGCCCTAAGGGATTTCACACATAAACAGAATTCAGAGATTAATATTGCATTCTGTTCAAATGCCAGTGATGTGTATAAGGACGATAATAGGGTGCATGTGGAAATTTCTAGAGCGGAGTTAGCTGCGTCTGGGTTTAAATTGCAGGAACTTGATCTTAACGAGTCTCTCGATGAAATACTTCGTATTCTTAACTCCGTTGATGCTGTATTCTTTACAGGTGGTAGCTATTACAAATTAATGAGTTTAATAGTTACTTCTGGACTTGATATGGAATATAAAGGGTTATTACAAGAAGGACTTATTCATATAGGGTTTAGCGCCGGGGCGATGATATGTAGTGCTGATTTCAATGGATATGATGTCTTCGGAGTTCAAGACTATCGTGATGAAAAGATTAAACATGGGCTTGGGCTTTTTCACTACTACATTATTCCTCATTACTATGATAAACCTAAATATACAAAAGCATATCAGAGTGTTATCAAGGCTGGGTATAAAAATGTCATTCCTCTAACTAATAATCAGGCTATCGTGGTGAATGGCGATGATTGGGAACTAATTCAGTGAATATAGTTTATATGGATGACATGACTACAAAAATAAGCGTGGGAGTATTGGTATATAAGGGAGATCGTATCCTCTTTGGAAAGGCTAAGAACAAAGAAGGTGAGATTACATACTTCCTTCCAGTAGGGCACTTAGAATATATGGAATCATTCTCTGACTGTGCTAAAAGAGAGATACTTGAGGAGTGTGGCATAACAATTGAAGATATTAAACTCCAGTTCGTGTCTAATACCGATAGCTATAAACCAAAGCACTATGTGCATATTGGTCTAACTGCTAAATGGGTTAGTGGAGAACCTGAGGTACTTGAAGCTGGTAGTATATTAGGATGGGAGTGGAGGGAGCGCACTGATTTGCCTGAGAATCTAACCAAAGGTTCTAAGCTCACGTTAAGAGCATTGGAGGAGGGAATAAGGATGTATGATATTTATAAATAATCTCCCACTATTTCATATCTGTACTATACTTTGATAGACTGAAGTATGGAGATACACAATAGAAACCCCAATAAGCTATACCTCTTATGGATGAGAGTGAGGAGAAACTTCAAAATACCTAAGCAGATTATTGTATTACTAGTTGTTATACTTCTAATCTGGGGTATCTCATACCTAGGATATTTCAACATCACTAAGGTCTCAATTACAAATGAGAAAGGGAAAGAACCTTTGCATATAACTACTGAATCATATGAGAAGATTAAGAGGAAGGTAGTGGGGGAGTCATACTTCAATGTTTCTGCAGATACCGTAGGGGGTGAACTTAAAAACAATTCATATATATTAAGCTACTGGATTGAGAAAGAGTTCCCTAGCCGTGTAAAAGTTGTGGTGAGGGAACGAGTTCCCTCATATCTAGTCGTATCTAAGGAGGGCAAGTGTGCTTTGTTGGATAAGGAAGCTTTCACACTTGAGGTGATAGAAGACTCAGAGATATGTCGTGGATATAGTGAATCTGGGGTTGTAAAGATAACAGCTCATCCTTTTCCTGTACTTACTATGGGAAATCAATCCTCCTTCTACTATATCTATAATGTTAATAATATTGAGAGAATTTTCAGCAGATACAACTATAAAATACAGGGGGTAAATATTAAAGACGGTGTGTGTGAATTATTCATATCAGACAAGCAAAGTGTAGTAGTCTCTTTTAATCAGGATCTGGAGATACAGCTCGCTAGATTTGTAGTTGTCATTGACGATATTCGGAGTAAAAATGTGGACTTTAAGCTTCTAGACCTGAGATATGAAAGACCTGTAATAAGAGGGGGGTAATATATCTGTTGACTTTAAAGCAACGCTTTGCAACAATCATAAATAGTTACTTGATTAAATCTATATTTTCTAATATATTGGATTAAGAATCATATTAAAATTATACTGCCTCTAAATAACAATGGCACGCAGAATTATTACAGCAATTGACGTCGGTACGAGTAAGATTACAACAGTAATAACAACTGTTGATGATAACCAGCAATCCCCTACAGTTATCGGTGTTTGTTCTCATCCAAGTAAAGGTATAAAGAAGGGTGTGGTAGTTAATATTGAAGAAGCTACAAATGCTATATCAGAGAGTGTTACAGCTGCTGAGAGAATGGCAGGAGTTACCGTCTCTGACGTTTTTGTATCTATAAACGGTGAGCAGGTTACAAGTCTTAATAATAAAGGTGTTGTAGCAGTTTCAGATTCTGAGATATCTGTCGAGGATACATATAGAGCTATTGAGAATGCAAGAACCCTTTCCCTTCCCGATACATTAAATCCAATCCATATCATTCCTAGAGAGTTTGTAGTTGATAACCAGGGTGGTATTAAATATCCGATTGGAATGACAGGGAGTAGGTTGGAAGTGGAAACTCATATCATAACTGCGCCTAACTCATATTGGAGAAATATTAAAAAGTGTGTTGAGCAATTGGCATTACATGTATATGACGTAGTATTTGTATCATGGGCTTCTTCACTCGCAGTCCTAACAGATACTGAAAAAGAACTAGGAGTATCTTTGATCGATATTGGTGCTGGTACATCCAGCATTTCTATTTTTGAGGAAGGATCAATTGTATATAGCGGTTGTGTGCCTTTAGGTGGTTCCAATATTACCAGTGACTTGGCAATTGGTCTCCAAGTTTCTCTAGAGGAGGCTGAAAAGATTAAGATTAATATGAATAAGATACTCAATAATAATACAGTTGCCGCTACTGGATCTGATGATAGAACACCTGCGTTACTAAGAAAGGTTGAAGAGAAAGAGGAGGCAAAGAAGGATACTACAAAGAAAGATGATTTAGTTGATGTCTCATCATTAGGAATTAAGAGCCAAAAAGAAATTTCAAGAACATTCCTCAAGGAAATTGTTAAGGCAAGACTAGAAGAAATATTCGAACTAATTAAGGATAACGTTAAGAAATCTGGATACACTGTGGCAATGCCAGCAGGTGTTGTGTTAACTGGTGGAAGCTCATTAGTTGTGGATGCTACTAAGGTTGGTCAATCTATCTTCAAAGTCCCATGTAGAATGGGATATCCTTCTGGATTATCTGGTATGGTTGAAGAAATTTCCGATCCTAGCTACTCAGCAGTACAAGGTTTGATTAAGCATGCAATTGATGACGATGTAGATTCTGGATCATCCTCTAACGATGGAGGTTTCTCATTTGGTGGTACTTTCAAGAAAATTGTTTCTTGGTTTAAATCCCTATTACCTTAAATTTAGTTTGGTTTAATTGAAATGCTTGTTACAACAAACGTAAATCCCGTAGCGAAAATAAAAGTAGTTGGAGTTGGAGGAGCGGGAGGAAATTCCATCAACACGATGATCTCTGAATACAATATTCAGGGTGTTGAGTTTATGGCGTTTAATACCGACCAGCAAGCATTGAAGAACTCACTTGCACCTGTAACACTTCAATTAGGAGAGGAACTAACTCAAGGATTAGGAGCTGGAGGAAATCATAACCTAGGAGCACAGTCTGCTGAAGAAAGCTTAGATCAGATACATGAGCATCTTGCAGGAGCTCACATGGTATTTATAACAGCAGGAATGGGTGGTGGAACAGGTACAGGTGCTGCAGCTGTGGTTGCCGGCGTTGCTAAAAATATGGGAGCACTAACAATTGCTGTAGTTACAAAACCATTCTCATTCGAAGGTAAGCATAGGATGGAAGTTGCAGAAGAGGGGATTGCTGCATTAAAAGATAAAGTTGATACATTAATCGTTGTTCCTAATCAAAAACTTCTAGATATTGTAGAGGAGAATATCTCGTTCTTTGAAGCAATGAAGAAAGTTGATAATGTACTGGCGGAGGGAGTACAAGGAATATCAAACCTTGTAACTGGTACCGGGTTTATTAATGTAGACTTTGCTGACGTTAAATCAATTATGCTCAATGCAGGAACTGCATTAATGGGTATTGGTAAAGCTTCAGGTGAAGATAGGGCTGAGAAGGCCGCCAGAGCAGCTACTACCAATCCACTACTCGAGCTTTCAATAGAAGGTGCAACTGGTGTTCTATACAACATTACAGGTGGATTAAATCTTTCAATGCAAGAGGTTGATAAGGCTGCTGAGCTAATTAAAGAGGCAGTTGATCCTTCTGCAAACGTAATCTTCGGTGTTTCTATCGATGAAACTGCAGGTGATGAGATGAGTATTACGATTGTAGCTACAGGCTTTGATGAGAATAAGCAGGTATTTAGTAGGTCTCCAAAGTCTACGACTGTTGTAGACGCTCCAACAAGGTTGAATATTAAAGATACTACAAGCGGAGCTGATGATGTATCCTCATTATTAGCTGACGATAGCGATTTCTCTGTTCCTGCAAAGGACGATGATAGTACTGATTTGGATGATGTGCCTGCATTTATGAGGAAGATGAGAGGCTAAATAATGGAAATTAAACAAGCTACTCCCCAAATCCCTACCTTTTGGAGTAAGAACTGGTTTTTAATTGTTGTAATAATTTATGTGTTTATTCCAATTGATTTGATTCCCGACCGTCTCCCTCTATTAGGTACACTTGATGATACTGGAATGATAATCATTGAAGTACTCAGAAGATATGCAAATTACAAAAAGACAAAGTAGTCTAAATCTTCATCTCCCAATAATAATTCCTGCCGTAATTCTATCTATAATAGGTGTAATTACATTAGTCTCTACCTCTGTAGGACTGGGGTCTGAATTATCATTACCAACCATTGCATTAAAACAGATCGGATTTCTAGTTATAGGTGTCCTCATCTACGTACTAATGAGTAAATTTGATTACACATATCTAAAGTATCATCCGATTTTGATTCTTGTATATGTGGGAACACTTACCTTGCTTATTTTAACTTTAATTTTTGGGGAAGAAGTTAAAGGAGCGCAACGGTGGCTGACAATTGCAGGGGTGCAATTACAACCCTCTGAATTTGCCAAAATAACGGTAATACTTATTACTGCATATGTAATGTCTCTTCAGAAGAAGTATCACGAATATATCCTCGTGCCAATATCGCTTCTGTTAATAGTACCAATACTGATACTTGTATACATGCAACCGCATGGAAGTATGAGTATACTGTTGCTCTCAATATGGGGAATCACTGTGTTCTTTTCTCTAAGGGATCAACTTAGAAATTTTCTAATGTTGCTTCTATTTGGTTTTGTGGTAGTTGGGATTGCAGGGTATATTATCTCGAATAATTCACTCTTCATTCTCCTATTCTTCGCGGGACTGGTTATATACATATATACCTTCTTCTCGCAGAAAGGTATACAAGCCTTGGCAACAATCTTCTTTCTCATTGCTATAATTAGTGGGGTGGTATTTAGCTATTCATGGAATTCTATTCTATTGCCATACCAGAAAGAGCGAATAACGACGTTTATAACACCTGAAAGCGCTGATCCTAGTAGTACTTTCAACGTAGATCAAGCAAAGATAGCTATTGGATCGGGGCAGATATTCGGGAAGGGGTTTGGAAATGGAACACAGGCGAGTCGTGATTTCCTGCCTGAACATCAAACCGACTTCATTTTTGCATCCTACGCGGAACAGGCCGGCTTTATTGGGGCAATATTTCTAATCACTATGTATTTAGTTATACTTGTTTCTGTATTTAAATACCCTTTTACTCACTCTGGAGATATTTTTGCAACAACTCTAGTTATTGCATTGGGTATGAAATTACTGTTAGAAGTCTTCATTAATTTGGGAACGAATATGGGAATTACGCCTGCCACAGGGATTCCACTGTCATTGGTGAGTGCGGGGGGAAGTATTACCATTGCAACGTTCTTCTCATTAGGCTTAATACAAAGTATAATGAATCAGAGGTCATTTATTGACAATTAGGCGTTATTAAATTAAAATCCAATGTTATGTCAAAAGAAACAACTGAAATTAAAAACAAGTTCGCAATCGTAGAAGTTGGGGGAACTCAATTAAGAATCTCTGACGACGGACTATATGAAATTAACAAAATCCCAGGAGCTAAGGGAGATAATTTTTCTACAGATAAAGTACTTCTAATTGCAGATGGTGATACTGTACACGTTGGAAAGCCATATGTAGAAGGAGCAACCGTAGAATTTACAATCGACTCACAGAAGAAGGGTAAAAAGATAGATATCTTCAAATATAAAGCCAAGGCTAGATATAGAAGGTCATACGGAAGTAGACCATTGGTATCTAGATTAGAAGTAAAGAAGATTAAAGTTTCTAAGTAATTAATGAAATACTTTTTCATTCCTGGTAGAAATTATGACCTTTCGAAGGCTGAATTAATAGCAGTACTCTCTTCACATCTTTCATCTACATACAATTTCCATTTTGCGGAGAACTATATTCTTGTCGATAGTAAGGAGAATGCTGATACATTTATAAGAATCTTTAATAGATTAGGAGGTTTTACCTCTTGTGGTGTGTTATACGATGATATTGATAACATCCTAGAAGAACTTACCGATTTAAAGAAGATTACATTCGGTTTAAGCGTCTTTACAGACTCAAGGGATAAATACTCAAAGAAAGGGATTAAAGATGTTTTAGAGGGTATTAAGGGGCTTCTAAAGGAGCGTGGGGTATCGTCACGATACCTCATACCTAACGGCTTGATGTTAGATACAGCTCAAGTGCTGCACAATAGGATATTGGAGAAGGGATTTGAGCTGGTGATATTTGATTACAAAGCGAGAGTTCAGTATGGAAAAACGTTGGCAGTTCAAAATATCGGGGTATTCTCTGAAGTCGAGTTCGATAAACCCTATACAAATAAGGCAATGGGAGTTTTACCTGCTAAGCTTGCTACTATTATGGTTAACCTTTTAGGGTTGAAAGATGGTGATACCTTATGGGATCCATTCTGTGGGTCTGGAACTATCCCTCTGGTTGCGCTATTAAATGGGTACAATGTTATTGGCTCAGATATTGATAATGAGGCTGTAAATGGTACTCGTGATAATGTGGCGTGGCTTGCTAAAAGAAATAGAGTTAATGATGTAGGTGTTAATATCTTTCATTTTGATGTCTTAAATCCTGATAGTAGGGTGGTGAGGGACCTTAGGCGAACTAGTCTGCAAGGACTTGTTTGTGAGCCTTTCATGGGCCCACCTCAGTTTAAACCTCTTTCACAGGCAAAGGCCAATACACTTCTTGCTAATGTTGAAGCATTATATACAAACCTCTTCAAGCTACTTGAAAATATCAAGCTTACAGAGTTTAAAGCCGTAATCGTAATACCATCATATAAGACACGTGAGGGGTGGTTAACACTCAGCTTGAATAGTGTAATTAGTAAAAAATGGCAGGTAGATACAAATTTAGGGGAAAGGGACTTGCATTGGAAGCGTTCTGATAGTATCATTAAGCGCAATATTTTTGTGCTATCAAAGAAGAGTTAAATTAGAAAGAATTAAAAATGTCACACGTCAAAAGCGGTGGAGCAGTCAGAATCAGTACGAATGTTCCAGGAAAAAGGCTTGGTGTAAAGAAATCTGCTGGACAGGTTGTGAAAATTGGCAACATTATTGTGAAGCAGAGAGGATCTGTTTACCACCCTGGTAGAAATACCAAGATGGGAAATGATTTCAGTATCTATGCTGTTTCAGAGGGTGTTGTTGAGTTTAGAAGGATGACTGGTTACAAAAGAGGGCAGTATTACGTTGATGTAAACCCTGCTAATTAATGCCACGTACCAAGTTTATTCAAATTGAGAGTAAGAACGCAATTTTAGAACTCCTTCAGGAGGGAAAAAAGTTTGAAAAAATCTATGCTGCCATTAACTCATATAAAGACCCTAAGAGTTTAGAAATCTTTAGAATTGCAGGTGGTAGGCGCGTACCTATAGAAAAAGTATCTAGGAAGTTCCTCGATAGACTATCAAAAGCTTCAACATACGAGAGTGTTATTGGATTGATGGAAGCAGATAATATGTGGTCGCTAACCGAGTTGTTAGCCAAAATTCATGAACAGAATGTTAACCCTTTTTTCCTGCTTCTTGATCATTTGAAGTATGACCTTAATATTGGAGCTATCCTTAGAACTGCATATGCAAGTGGTGTAAACGGTATTATAACCCCTGTAAAATCCGAAAACTTTCTCACAAACGAGAGTTTAAGAGTCTCAATGGGAGCTGCTGCTAGAATTCCAATTGTAGAAATGAATATGTTCTCTGCAATTCAAACTATGAAAAAAGAGGGGATTAGTGTTGTTGCATTATCAATGGAAGGTAGTGAGTACTATAACGTAGATCTTAGGGGACCTGTTGCATTTGTATTAGGTGCTGAAGATGTAGGGATTTCTGCTCGTATACTTGAAAGAGCAGATCATACTATCTCAATTCCAATGAGAGAGGGTATTGGTTCCCTAAATGTAGGGGCAAGCGCCGCGGTTATCTGTTATGAGAAGCTTAAACAAGAGGTTAAGGGATTTACTAAATAGTTAAACTCCCATCTTTGTTACAATCTCTTCCAATTCCTTATTCGTATTATATCTGATTATTATTTTTCCACCGTGACTAAGTTTCATTATTTGTGCGGTGTACCCAATCTTGGTAGATAGTTTCTTAGCGATACTATTAATGTACTTTGCAACCTCCTCATCAGTTTGCTTGGAACTTGTTTTACCGAAGTTTATTTTTCTTACCATCATCTCGGTCTCTCTTACGCTTAGTCCTCTTCTCATAACTATGCTTGCAGCTGCTACAAGTGATGACTTGTCGGTTATACCTAATAGTGCACGTGCATGGCCCTCAGATAGCTTTTCGTTAAGTACGGCCTCTTTAACCTCCTCAGGGAGCCCTAAAAGCCTAATCTTATTGGTGATCGCTACTCTACTTAACCCAACCTTCTTAGCTATAGCACTCTGAGTCATTGCAAACTCCTCTTGTAGTTGTTTAAACGCTACGGCTTCTTCAAGTGGATTGAGGTCTTGTCTTTGGATATTTTCAATTAATGCAAGCTCAAGCATCTGTTGTGGTGAGGCGTCTTTCATTACCACAGGTACTTGTTTTAGTCCTGCTAATTGTGCTGCACGGAATCTCCTTTCACCTGCGATTAGGAAGTATTTATCCGATCCTTCATCTTTAGTTATGATTAGGGGTTGGATTATTCCATGTTCTTTGATTGAATCAGCTATTTCGATCAACTCTTCAGGGTTGATATGCATTCTAGGCTGGTATGGGTTGGGAGCAATCTTATTTATGTCAAAGCTCTCATTGTATGCTCCAGATGAGTTTGATATTTTATCTGCACTTATTAATGCGGCTAGTCCTTTTCCCAGTCTGTTATTTTCTGCCATGTTTCTCTAATTACAATTTAAACAAATCTCTTAATGAACTCTTTAGCGAGTTTCGCGTACGCAATTCCTCCTGTGGAGTTTGGATCATACTCAATTATGGTTTTTCCATATGATGGGGCTTCTGATAGTCGCACATTTCTTGGTACGATTGTTTCAAATACTTTCTCATTGAAGAAGCCCTGTACATCTTTAACTACGCTTTCTGAGAGTTTTGTACGGCTGTCAAACATCGTTAAGACTACGCCCCCAATATTTAGTGTGGGATTTACGCTACTCACAAGTTTGGTAGTTTCCAATAGCTGCCCAAGACCTTCAAGGGCAAAATATTCACACTGTATTGGGATTATCACTTCATCTGCAGCGCAAAGGGCGTTGATCGTGAGGAGGCCAAGGGAAGGTGGACAATCTATTAATATGTAATCAATGTCTTCTTTAAAGTCATGCAGTGCTTTCTTGAGAAGTGTCTCTCTGGATAGCATGTTCACCATTTCAATTTCAGCACCAGCAAGGGATAGGTGAGAGGGAACGAGAAGGAGATTTGGGATAGTCGTTGTTACAAATGTGGATGCTATTGGTACTGATTCTATTAGTACGTTATATATGCTTTTATACGGAGCTGGTTCGCTATTTTTCCAACTGTCCTTGGCAAACTGTTGTGAGAATCCAACGCCTGATGTGAGATTGGCCTGTGGGTCTAAGTCTACAAGGAGAACCCGTTTTCCTTCGCTAGCAAGGCTCGCACCAAGATTTATCGTGGTTGTTGTTTTTCCAACTCCTCCTTTTTGATTCGCAATTACAAAGATTTTCATCTATATCAGTATAAAGGGTTTCACGGCACTATGTAAAGTATTAATAATTAGCGTGCTTAATAACACGTAATTCACTGAATGGGAAGTATACCAACCATGCTTTTCCTTTAATGCTTTCTACGCTCACTGGTCCAAATTCTCTAGAGTCTGAACTGTGAGGTCTATTATCACCACTAACAAAATACGTACCTTCTGGTACATCTATGGATTCTCCCTCGTGAAGGAAGTCACCACCGCTGGTATACACGACCGTTGAAAGGTATTCTGTCTCATTTAGCTGTCTATCATTAACGTAGAATCTTCCATCTTTCAAGGAGATTGTATCTCCAGGCATTCCAATTACTCTCTTTATAAAGTCTTGTGTGTCTGAGTATTTAAATATTACAACGTCACCTCTTTGGGGGGTTGATACCTTATATATAATCTTATTTGCTATTAAATGTTCACCATTTTGAAAGTTTGGAACCATTGATGTGCCTACCACTTCGTGTGGTGTCATAAAGAAGAGATACAGTACTACGGAGATTGCTAATGCAACTACAATTGCTTCTATACTTGAAA
>CAZUOO010000014.1:0-23736 GCA_964621555.1 uncultured Candidatus Saccharibacteria bacterium
CTAAATCATTAAAAGTGATTAAGAGAAACTTAGGGTGGTACCGTGTATTACAATTAAAATGTAATTCACCCCTTTTTAGAGTTTAAGGAATATAATATATCCTTAGGTTCTAAAGAGGGGTTTTTGTTTAAATTAATACTAACTGAAATGAGAAAAGTAGACTGGGCAAAAAAATTGCAAGAAATGAATAGTATGGACACTGTTCAATCAGAATTAGATATATATAAAATGTGGGAGGATAACGATATCCTTCGTAAATCTATAGATCAAAGACCTGAAGATAATACATTCACCTTCTATGATGGACCAATAACCGCAAACAATAAACCACACTACGGACATGCCCTAACTATGGTAACTAAGGATATTGTACCTAGATACTGGGCAATGAAGGGGTATAAGGTGAAGAGAAGTCTTGGATGGGATTGTCAGGGGATACCTGTAGAGTATGAGGTTGAGAAAAAACTAGGTTTTGAACATAAAAAGGATATTGAAGAGTATGGGGTGGAGAAGTTCAATCAACTTTGTCGTGAATCTGTAGAGACGCATCAAAAGGATATTATGGACTTAACCAAGAGAATGGGACGAATGGTTAATGATGATGAGGAGTTTGCTACCATGGATGCACAGTATATAGAGAGTGTTTGGTGGTCATTAAAGGAATTATATAACAAGGACCTGCTATACCCTGGCTTTAAGGTTGTACCATATTCCACCCGTGCAGGATCTACCCTTTCCAATTCTGAAGTGGCCTTGGGAGGATATAAGGACGTAGTTGATCCAGCAGTTACAATCAAGTTTAAAGTTGTAGGGTCTGGAAATAGATACCTACTTGCTTGGACTACCACCCCGTGGACCCTACCTGGTAACCTGCTTCTCGCAGTTATGAACGACGCAGACTATGTTGAAGTTGAACATGATGGTGTTAATTTAATACTCGCTCGTGATCTGGTCGAGAAAGTACTAGGAAGTAGTGCTAAGGTTGTGAAAGAGTATAAAGGGAGTGATTTAGTAGGTATGGAGTATGAACCACTTTTCCCATACTACAGTGATAGGAAAGAGCAGGGGGCGTTTAAAGTGGTGCATGCAAATCATGTGACATTGGAAGATGGTACAGGGATTGTGCATCAGGCTCCATATGGTGAGGAAGACTTCCTTTTGATGAATGGTATGGGAATCAAGATGTTCGACTATCTAGACGACACAGGGAACTTCACAGACCAAGTTAAAGAGTATGAGGGCCTCTTCTATAAGAAGGCAAACAAGGTGATAATGGAAAATCTTAAATCACGTGATCTTCTCTTTGCATCATCCGATTTAACACATAGGATGCCAATGTGTTGGAGAACTGATACACCTTTGATATATAAACCTGTAAAGAGTTGGTATGTGAAGGTTACAGCCATTGTCGATAATATGGTTAAGGAGAATAACGAGATCAACTGGGTGCCAAGTCATATAAAGAGCGGTAGGTTTGGAAAGTGGTTGGAGGGTGCTAGAGATTGGGCCCTTACAAGAAAGAGATATTGGGGAACTCCACTGCCTGTTTGGCAGTGTTCAAAGTGTGAGCATGTTGAGGTACTAGGTTCCTTCTCAGAAATTAAAGAGAAGTCTGGAGTTGATATAACTGATCCACATAAGCCTTTTATAGATGAAGTTAAGTATAAATGTAGTGAGTGTGATGGGGAAATGTCTCGTGTACCAGAGGTAATTGACGTTTGGTATGATTCAGGAGCAATGCCATTTGCAAGGTTCCACTATCCATTTGAAAATAAGGAGATGTTTGAGAAGAAGTTTCCTGCACAGTATATCGCTGAGGGTATAGATCAAACTCGAGGTTGGTTCTATACGCTACATGTGTTAGGTTCTGCACTTTTTGGTAGCAAGGCATTCCAAAATGTGATTGTAAACGGTTTGGTGCTTGCCAAAGATGGTATGAAGATGTCCAAGAGTAAGAGAAATTATACTGATGTCGATACTGTACTAAATGTATTTGGGGCTGACCTTCTTAGACTATATTTCCTAAACTCGCCAATTGTTAGGGCCAATGATGTGGCTTTTGATGAGAAGTATCTAAAAGAGGTTAACGCTAGTTTCATCCTCCCGCTTTGGAACTCAGTGAAGTATTTCGTGAACTATGCAAATGTGCATAATCTAGAAGGGCTTTCTGACGCTGAACCAAAGGTTGATCATCTAATGGATAGGTGGGTACTATTGAGGTTTAAAGATATGGTAAATCAAGTTAGAGGGAATATGGAGAAGTATAACCTTCAAAAAAGCACTGCACCACTATTTACTTTTGTGGATGAACTATCTCGTTGGTATATTAGAGGTTCTAGAGATAGGTTTGTGGGTGGAGACTTGAATGCATTTAAAACCCTCTTCTATTTACTCGTAAACTTTTCAAAGGTTCTTGCACCATTCGCACCATTTGTTTCTGAGAGAGTGTATCAGGTGCTAAAAGATTCTGATGAGAATATGTTGGAGTCTGTTCACTTGACCGACTACCCTGAATTCCCATCGCTAACAGACTCTGAAGTTATGGAAATTAAGAGTATGGATAATGTAAGGGTGCTTTCAGGTTTAGGTCAAAGTTTGAGGGTTGAGAATAGTCTTAAACTCAGACAACCATTAGAGAAGTTCTCCGTTTCGGGTGCCGATTTTAGTGCTGAATATGTGGATATTCTTCTTAACGAGCTAAACATAAAGAGGTTTGTAAAAGAGGTTGATACTACTGATGGTTGGGTTACATCTGAGGCAGGTGGTCTTAAACTATCCCTCTATACAATTATATCCGATGAATTAAAGTCTGAAGGATTATATAGAGAGTTTGTACGTGCAATTCAAAACGCCAGAAAGGAAGCTGGGCTGTTGGTGGGAGAGAGAGTTGAGGTTAATATATTCTGTGAGCAGGAAGATGCCTTGAATGTCCTTAAGAATAATTCTGAGGCTTTGAAAAATGATATAACAGTCTCTGAAATCAAGTTCCTTGAGGCGGTTGATGATAGTATGGTATCTTTGAATGTTGATGAGTATACTCTTCATCTTAAGTTTATTAGGTAGTCTATGCAAAGAGGTGTCTTAACTCTTACAAAAGCAGAACTTAAATCTCTGCTGGAAGTTTTCGACTTGCAGATGTACTCTAAACTACATCTCTCAAATAAGTTGAGGGCAGGTGTTGATTCTGATTTTGACCCTGTGCCTTTGGAGTTATCTGAGGATGAGCTTGAGATTATGAGTGATGAGTTTGGAGTGCCTTTGCCTAATGAGAGCGAGGAAATGAAGTTGGTTAGATCAAAGATCATGGATCTTATCTCTAAATTCCGTAACCCTTTGGGTATATCTACTTAAGATAGTTTAATACCTGTAGCTTTCTCAAACTTCAATTCAGCTTTGCCTGTATCTATATCTGATGATACTGCAATTTCAGCTACAATATTCTCTATGGAGTTCTTGATATGCTTATCTATACTTATTGGTATCAACCTTCCTTCAGCGTCTCTTTGCTTCTTGATGCTGTTACAGTATTGGATTATTTGAATATACGATTCAACATCTCCTTTGGCTTCTAAGGTATTTAGAAGCGACATGAGTTCGTTAAAGTCTTTGGTTTTAGGGTTTGCCACCTTAGCCTTTTTTAGTATGGAGATCTTCTTTACAATCTCTTTCTCGCTATGAACGGCTCTAATACCCAATTTATCAATATTATCAATTGGAGCTGATATTGTTAAAGGTGAATTTATGAATTCAAATTCATAATATTCCTTCTGCTGTCCTGAGAATTCAATTACTTTTTGAGCCTTAACCCATCCTGCCCCGTGTGAGGGATAGAATACTTTTGATTGGAGTTTTAGTTCCATTTGGATATATTGATAGTGTATATTAACCTTTAATTATTATACCATTTTAAGGCTCAAGAGTCGAACATCTTAGACCTAAGTGTTCATAACTATCCTCTAATTATTTATTATACATCTCTTGACTTAAGCGCCTCGGGTATATACAGTATACTATATAGATACTAATGGTATATTTATGTCAAAAATACTTGCAACAATTGTAGATCAAGCAGTCCCAGCTGGCTTCACCAGTACCTTCTCAGAGTCTTTTGGTTCACCATTGGATCTAAATGAATTGTGTGTAAAGCATGAGGCGTCTACTTTCTTTGTTAGAGTGGATGGGTTCTCTATGATTAACGCAGGTATTACAGATGGAGACCTACTTGTTGTGGATCGCTCTCTTGCTACCTCTAATAATGCTATTGTTGTCGCGCTGTACAATGGTGGCTTTACAGTTAAAAGGTTGTTAAAGAGAGAGGGAAGGATATCCTTGATGCCAGATAACCCTAAATACTCGCCTATAACAATAAAGGGAGAGGATGATTTTGAGGTGTGGGGTGTTGTAACTTATGTAATAAAGAAGGTATGAGTAAAATATTCGGATTGGTTGATTGTAATAACTTCTTTGTATCGTGTGAACGAGTCTTTAACCCTTCGTTAAGGAATGTTCCAGTTGTGGTGCTTTCCAATAACGATGGGTGTGTGGTTTCAAGGTCTCAGGAGGCTAAAGCTTTGGGTGTGAAAATGGGAGAGCCATATTTTAAAATTAAGGACTTTTTAAAATCTCATAATGTTACCGCTCTCTCTTCAAACTTCTCCCTATACACTGACATGTCACGTAGGGTTATGAGTATTCTAGAGGAGGCGGTGAAAGATATTGAAGTATATTCGATTGATGAGGCTTTTCTTGATCTAAGTGCCCTGCGAGATAGAGATATTGTTAGGTATGCTAAATCATTGAGGAGCAAGATATATCAGAGTACAGGAATTCCTGTTTCTATTGGCATTGCCAAAAGCCGTACGTTAGCAAAGCTCGGTAATTACCTTGTTAAAAAGAACTCTACATTCGAGGGGGTGATAGATTTGAATTCGTTTCTAGAGAGGGAACGAGAAGATCTTCTTAAATCCACTCCAGTTGAGGAGGTATGGGGTATAGGTTATAAGTCTGCGGCTAAAATCAACTCAATAGGGGCATTCTCTGCCTTTGATTTCACCAAGCTCTCCTCTACATGGATTAAATCTCATCTAGGGATACTTGGTTTGCGTACACAGCAGGAGCTCCTTAATTTGGACTGTTCTGTAAAGCATAGAGATATTAGGCAAAGTTTGGTGGTTTCGCGTAGTTTTAAATCCTCAGTATCAGATTTTGCACAGCTTTCCGGTATTATAGCTAGGTTTGTACATAGTGCGGGGGAGACTTTACGCAGAGAAAAATTAGAAGCTAGGTATATAACCGTATATTTGAGAACCAATATATATGGAAGTGTTGAAAGCAGATATTCCAATAGTATAACTTTAAACCTCTTTGATTATACTAATTCCTCTACGCTTCTTCTTGCCAAGGCGGTATCAGGATTGAGAAAAATATATAAAAATGGCTATGAGTATAAAAAGGCGGGGATATATATTACCGATATTATAAAAGAGGGTGGGAATATAAATATGTTCTCTAAAAAGGAGGACAGAAGCCTATTTGAGTCTATAGATAATTTGAATAAAAGATGGAGTGGGGTGGTTAAATTGGGAAGAGAGTTTCTCTATGAAGGATCTATTGGAGCTAATAACATGTCCTCTCCTAGTTATACGCTGGATTGGAACTCTCTTGTACGAGTCTCCTAATCTCTATGTACTTTGAAGATTAAGAAGCCTAGAAGGGCGGGGAACCATATAATGGCTAAACGGTATACAAGTATCGCTAGAAGGGCCCCAGAGCTCCCTATACCTACTGATATTGCAGCGGTATGTGCCAACCCCTCTACAATTCCAATGCCTTGTGGAGTTGGGGCTACAATTGTGAACAAAGTGATAACTCCATACAGTGTCATAATCTTGGTAAATTCAATAGGAATATCAAAGATTTGGAAAGAGATGAATAGTATTAACATATTAACGGTATGGAAAAGCAATGAGATTGGTAGAGTCTTTATAAACTTATACAGTGATTTGTCAAATTGATGAGAGAGAGATCTTGCTTCCTCTGTGTATCTAGTGAGGGTTTCATCTGAGATTAGGTGACGTTTCAGGATAGGGTTAAGTAATTTATTCACAATCAAGGCAAAGGCTCTAGCAATCTTCCCTTCAAACTTCGGAAGTATTAGGAAGAATGCGATAGCAATTATAAGTCCGAGAATTAGGGCAAATATCAAAAAGGCTCCATACCATTGATATCTTTGAAGAGTGTCCGCTGTATTAAGGGAATATAGGGTGAAGATGAGAATTGCAAGGTATGCAATATTAAAAGAAAGGTTGGTTACCAGTATCCCAAATACCGCTTTAATATGAGAAAGGCCTCTGCTAACAACATACTGTATGAGGTAGGCCGAACCACCTGCCGATCCCAATGGATTACTCACACTTAAAAAATGGTAGATAATGGTTTTGGATAGAAGCTTTGGATACTCGGTATCTATCGATATTATTTTAAAACTATTCTGGAATACATGAGAATATATTTTGAAGTTTGCAATACCAAGTATGAGAGCAGCAAGGAGATAGAAGAAGTCTGCTCTTTCTACGGTATTATATATAGTCTCAAAATCATCCAAATTCTTATATATCAACCATATAAAGAACCCAGTTACTAGAATCGTAATTATCGTTTTAAGAGACAGGTGCTTTCTAACCATTTCAGACATAATAGCACTAGTATATGTATCTATAAGGGAATGTTCAAGAACTATTACTTTTTAGTCTTTTCTAAATCGTATATAATACAGGTATGAAAATAACTACTATTGGTGGAGGGACTGGTACCACTTCGGTTTTAAAGGGGCTTAGGGATTACCCCGACTTAGAAATAAATGCGATTGTATCTATGACAGACGATGGGGGGAGCAATGCATCTGTTCGAGATGAGTTTGGTCTTCTTCCTCTTAGTGATCTCCGTAAATCTATAATTGCACTATCTCGTAGGGATAAGGATGAGATGTTTAGATCTCTATTTATGTATAGATTTTCCAAGGGTAATGGTATTTCAGGTCATACATTAGGTAATTTAATAATGATCGCTCTGTCGGATATTACAGGTGACGAAGTTAAGGCCATTAAAGCATGTCGAGAACTATTTGATATTCGTGGCAATATTATCCCTGTTACATTAGATAAAGTGAGGTTAGTGGCTGACTATAGTGATGGTACTAGATTGATTGGGGAGCATTTAATTGATGAGAGCGGAAAACATAAGGCGATTACTAAGCTAAGTGTGAATGGGAAGGCGAAGGCAAATGAAGATGCAATTGAGACAATTGTCTCCTCCGACTTTATAGTTATTGGACCTGGGGATCTATATACTAGCTTAATTGCAAACCTTGTTATACCTGGTATTCCAGAGGCAATACAACGTAGCAAAGGAAAAGTTGTATATATTTCAAATTTAATGAGCAAGGTGGGGGAAACACGAGGATATAAGCACTCTGACTTGGTTTCTGAAATCGAGAAGTATGTGGGTAGGAGTGTTGATTATCTGCTAATCAATAGTGCTAGTTTCCCTGATGACGTATTAGCTAAATATAAAGCCGACGGTGAGGAACCATTTATAGATGACGTTACCAAATCAACGTTCCCAAACTTAGAGGTTATTAGGGAGGATCTTGTATCAAATATGGCAGTTAAGAAGAAGAAAGGTGATACGCTCAAGCGTAGTTTAATACGACACAGCTCTGCAAAACTTGGACGTGAGCTATATGGATTGTTTAGGAAAAAGCACTTCGACATCTTTAGCTGGTTGGTTAAAGATGTTACTTAGAGCAACGTATAATACATAGTTGATTAAGGTCTGGTGACTTCACATCCTTCCCTTCCTGTATATACACGACCTTGCTATATTTCCCCTCCACAATATGCTTAATCTTACTAAACTGTTTTTTTAGTGATGGGTGATATTCAATAATTAGATTGGAAACTTTGTTAAGGTTCGATTGAATATGGACTAGTATTTTCAATTCATATCCTTCAATATCTATTTTTAATAAATCTATGTTTTGGTGGGTCTTAATTATTCTTTCTATTTCGTTTCTGAAGTCGACGGTTTGAATGGTTACAGGAACTGTCTTCTCGGTACCTTTCCAGGTCCCTGAAGTATAGCTGGCAGTTGAGTACCATCCATCATTATTATCAATATGAAGCTCTTTTGTGGAATCCTTTAGGTCAGCAGCTTTATTTATGGCCTCTACATTCTTCAAACCATTGATAACTATGTTTTCTTGGAGGATTTGAAAAGATATGGGATTGGGTTCATATGCATAGATTATCGAGTTTGGACTATGATATTTATAATATAGCATTGATATCCCAATATGTGCCCCACAGTCCACAATTACGGGGTTATCGCTCTCCAATTCTAAATAGTATGCATCGGTATTAAAAATCTCATTCTTGATTGTGTGATATTCCTGTGAATTGGTATATCTAACCATGAAATCTCTCAGATTTGTTTCTTCTATGTTTTGCACTTGAACTATGTAGTAATTAAAGATATCTTAGATGTAGTATAAGCTAAAAGTAACTGATGTGACAGTAGTTTTAAACGTGAAGGAAAAAGTGGGGGAGAAAACTTCTAAAAGGAAGTTTTCAATGCTAACTGTACAGATGTTTTTTCTTATTTCTCTCCTAGGTTTTATCTTTGGTTTCCTTGGTATAACTATTTGGGAACAGTTTCCAAAGGTTGATATCGCATCTGTAATTATTCCAGTACGCGCTCAAAATCGTCTAGAGTATCAAACCTATGAAATATCATTCTCTGACGAGGTTAAGTCCACTACAGTAGCTCAGATTAAGAGTAGCTTAAGTGTAATGAAGTTGGATGATATTCCACGTTTTAAGTTTGTACAGGACTCTCCTTTAAAAGTTAGATATACAGGATCTAAGAGTAGTAGTTGGTTGTATGAGTCATACCTAGTCCCTGTTGGTCATCTATACTGGGTTAATTCTGATTTTAAATCCTCTGATATCACTAAACGTAAAATTATAACCTCCACAGGTAACGGCTTCTTATTAAAAACCCTTCTAAAAGATATATATAATACCGATAATTTAGATATTACAGAGGTAGAGGATGTTGCAAAAGATTTAGAAACAAGGGATGAGAATCAATTTGTAGGCATTGTTCCTTTCGAGGATGTAACTTTTGAACTTCAGATTCTTACCTACGATGGAAAATACTTTTTAGAATCACCTAAAGAGGGAGGTATTCCATACGGCCTTTCAATTGCGGATCAGCTGCCACCACATATAGCTAAGGCTGTTAGAAAGAATACGGTTGGGTTGGTGGAAGGTGTGTTTGATAGTGAAGAGGTGTTAAAAATAAATATGACTGGGGTTACCGCCCTAACTCGAGGTCTTGGCTATAACATAGATGCGAGTAAGGATTTCGGATACCCCGCTACTAAGATATCCGATTTCCTAAGTGATGCTGACCTTACGCATACATCTAACGAGGTTTCGTTTGTTCCGGGATGTAAGTATGAGGTTGGGGTACGTTTCTGTTCTAAACCTGAGTATGTTAAAGCTCTTCAAGATATAGGAGTTGATATTGTGGAGTTAACGGGTAATCATAATAACGATTATGGTGCTAGCTACAATGCAAGTACCATTGAAAAATATACTGAGCTAGGAATGGAATATTTTGGAGGTGGTTTAAATGAGGAGGATGCAAAAAAGTTACTTATAAAAGATATTAAAGGGAGTAAGGTTGGGTTTTTGGGATACAATTACTACGACTCCATTTTAAACACTGGGGCTATTGCAGGCGTTAGTAGGGCAGGTTCAAATAGATATTCGGTAGATAAGCTTAAAAACGATATAGCAGAGGCTAGAAAGGTTGTGGATGTAGTTGTGGTGACCTTTCAATTCCAAGAGTGTTACTCATATCCATCCTCTGATGTAATCTATCCAATCTGTTACAAACCTCTCTCATACCCCGACCAAAAGAAGGTGTTTAGAGAGGCTGTAGACTTCGGTGCTGATATTGTAGTTGGTACTCAGGCTCACCAACCTCAAACCTTTGAACTGTATAATGGTAAGGTTATATATTACGGTTTGGGCAATCTATTTTTTGATCAAATAAACTGGATAGGTACAAGACAGGGATTAATACTATCTCACTACATCTATAAAGGGCGTTTACTTCAAACAAGGATTTCTACTACTCTATACGATAATGATATGAAGCCATATGTCACTACTGGAAAGGATAGGGAACTATTGCTAAACCTACTTAAAGAGGCGAGATAGGTTTAAGTTTAGATTGGTATTTGTACACGTCGGTCTTTATAAATTCTTTCTCAATATATCCATCTTCTTTATCTGATGTTATCCATGCTATGTGAGGGGTGTTGAGTATGTTTTGACTGATGTAATCTCTTATATCAATATCCGTCACCTTTAAGGCTTCTTTTCTAAGTTTCTCATACTCATATGTTTCAAATCCCATTAAATAGTTGGATGCAATTGATCTAGCATAGTCGTCGTCAAATGATACTGTATTTGGAAATACCACTCTGCTAATCTGACTCTCTAACCACTTCTTTCCAGATTTTGAATTGAGGAATTTCTCAACCCCGCTTTCAAGTATCTTTTGGTATGAATTTAGGGCTTTCTTGAAGTTTTTGATATCAGTAGAGAATATTATTCCACGTATTGCGTAGTTGTTAAGAAGGCTATTTATGTATGACTTTTCTGAAGAGTATATGTATCCTTTCTTCTCTCTTAATTCCTCGAAAATTAGGTAGTTGACTAAGTCATAGGAGAAAATTCTGAGTATTCTATTCCTGTAATCTTGTTTAAGTTGTGTCTTCTCAAATGCTTCGAACTCTATACTAATACTTCTCGCTTTCTCATCATAGAAGTGTTTAAACATGAACTTGTTCTCAATTTTCTCACTAGGTTGAGTGGTTAGCACTGTGTTGTTCCCTGCAATTATCCTATCTATTCTTTCCAATTCCTTCATCGTCTTGTTCGAAATTTTCTGAGAGGATTGTAGAGAGAGGATTACTGATTTGCTATTAAATATGTGCTTGAAGAATGTTACGAGGTCTTCTTTCGAGATACCTTCTACATCACTCTCACTTCCTAGTGGATATTTTTTATACTCGTTTGGAAGATTGTTGAATACAAATTCAAAGAATTGTATTGTCCCATCTTTCTCAGGCTTATCTCTCTGTCCAATTTCGGCTAGTATGATCTTTCGTTCCTTCTCAATGTACTTATCAAATGTTTCAGCATCAACATCTATCATAGAGCCTATTCTTTTTACCAACCTGTGCTCACCTTGTGTATTTGTGCTTCCATGAAAAGTTACACCCAGTCTACTCGTCCATGCATTTGAATTTATTTTAGGATACTTCTTTGTGCCAAATTCGTAATGATCTATCTGCTTTTTCGTCTGAAATATCCTATTTGGGTTACCTGCAAGGATGTGTTCCAGGAAGTGTGCAGTTCCACTCTTAACTTTTAATATATCGTTGTATAACGAACCGATGCTTGAATATATTGAAAATATACTATCAACAGTCTTCATGTCTACAGTGTGTAGAAGCCTTGTACCACTAGGAAGTTCATATATGGTATTCTCTGCTCCATACCTTTCATCTATCCATCTCTTTAATATTTTCATAGAAGTATTATACTAGAAATATACTAAATTAATAATCTAATATTATGAATGGATATTTAGACAATATTGAAGAAATCACATTGAAGAATACTAATTTTAGGGAGGTGTTGTTCACAGGGAAACATTCTCAGTTAGTGGTTATGTGTTTAAAGCCGGGAGAGGATATAGGTGAAGAGGTTCACTATCATGTAGATCAATTCTTTAGGGTTGAGGCAGGTGAGGGGAAGGTTGTTATGGATGGGGTAGAGAGTGGAGTTAAGGATGGTAGTGCAATTGTTATACCAGCAGGTATGAATCACAATCTAATTAATACTTCTACAACGACTGATTTGAAACTTTATACAATCTACTCACCAAGTAATCATCCTGAGGGTACAAAGCACGTTACTAAAGAAGATGCTATGAGAGACGAACATCATCATTAGGTTTCCATTGATATTTTCTTAAATCTACTTTCCCGTCTATAGTTGGTACTCCTTCTGATTTAAGCAAAGATATTTTGCTAGAGATTCCTTGTTGTGCTGAGTATCCATGCATTGCACCATCACTTCCCACGACTCTATGGCATGGCACAGTTTTAGTATCAGGATTATTTCTCATGGCACTTCCCACAGCTCTATATGCTTTAGGTGATCCAGCAAGAGAAGCTATCTGTTTGTATGTAGCAACATTACCTTTAGGTATTTGAGAGGCTACAGTGTATACACTTTTAATGAATGGTGTTTCCATACTATTATGTGAGACCTACTTGTTAACAGGGATAAACCTTTTTTTATCTTCGGGGCCATTGTTAACTGGAGTTAACCAACCATCTTCTCCCTCAAGTTTTCTGACCCAAGTTATATCATCTGACACACTTTTATATATCACCACAACTTCCTCATCCCATTCCGCAATTGCAACAGAGAGTATTTCGTAAAGGGCAGACGTATCTTTCCAGTGATAGTATCTACCCCCAACTGTAACTTTGCTTTTTGCAATCTCTAACTTTTTTTGTATTTCTGCGTGACTAGTATGTGCCATATATCAGTGTAATCTAGTTATTTCCTAGTATCCCATCCATCATATCCATATGGAATTCATCTACAAGCCCTGATGAAAGTCCAAACTTACTATGGCCTGACATGTTACTACCGAATGTCGAATTGTATATGTCGAGTATCTGTTGACCGCTACAACCGTATGTGTAGTCTAGACCCTGTACTTCACTCATACCACCCTTTGGCTTCTTCTGGAACCATGAGAACACTCCTGTATCTTCGTTCTTTAGTAGTTGGTATCTGTTAGTTCCCCATTTCTCACTCCATGTACCTTGATCAGACATCGTATTTGGACACATATCAATGCTGTTTAGGACTCCATCCTCATCATCGTCACCATCGTTCATAATTGTGAACTCTCTCGTTAGTCTAATATCTGTTTCTCCTGCATCTTCAACCGGGTTAAAGACAAAACAGTACATACCATTTTCAGCTCCAGTTACATCCGTTGAGAATGCAAATTCATATTTATCAGTTTCTGTCATCTCCCATGTTGCTACATCTGTTTTCCCGTCTACATTACCCCAAACTGTACCCTGATTTGCATTACACGTACCTTTTCTAATTGCCCATTGAACGGCGTCAAAATCATCATCCATTAGGTATGCATTGAAGTTAACAAGACCGGTTACTTCTTCATTTACACTTGGTGAAGTGATTGCTGCGGATCTTGCAACACCCATCTCAAAATCGAATATTGTTAAGTCATCTCCAACTCCAAATTTGAACATATCTATATTCTCGGTGTATCCATCGGCGTATGGTTCACCAACTCTGATACCTAACCATGAATCGGATACTCTAACCCTAACTCCAGGATATGAGGTTAATATATCATCCCAAGTTCTAAGGGTTGTTCCAGAAGTTGCGGTTCCTGGCCATGTTGGACCTGAGTATGACCATTTTGCACTACCACCTTGAATTGCATCCCATTCCTGCCATGTGTTCTGTAATACTGTTCCGTTCTTGCTTGGTACAAATACCAATCTTCTCTGCCATGTATCACTTCCATCAAAGTCCACATTGAAGTTTAGGTATCCTGATCTATTTACACTACCTGCGTTACCTGCTGAAGGATTGTATGTGCTAAAGGCTAGGGTGGTGATATCTGCAAGATGTGTACCTGAAAATTGGTATGTCGCTAGATTCCTTCTCTGTGTTCCCGTAACTGAAATCTGCACACTGGCACTTGTATCAGGTCCATTTACAAACGATCCTAATGTGTTATCAATCTGGTTGTTTTCATCATTAAAGAAAAACCATTTGGATGGGTCACTCATCACATCTGCAAAGCTTGTAGCCATATGATTAGGCCTTACAACCTTCGTCATCTCAGCCGCTTTTACATGCGATGTTGAAAAGAGAAGAGTGAGGGATAATAGAAAGGAGGATAGGAAAAGTAACTTCTTCATAATCTTAATATTTAATTAAATTTATATTAAGGAATACTGTCCTATTTAATCCTATCCCTATCTGTTGGTCATGTCAAGCGTGCGATTCCCCATATCTTTTAATTATTTTGTATTATTGGTGTATAATCCTTCAAATAGTTTTATATTTACTGCCTATATGGATATCTCTTCTAGGAACTCAAAGGTTTACTACCTCTCCCAAGTGTTTCACTCCATGGTCTTTACCGCTCCAATTTGGATAGTTTTTTATACATTAAGAGGTGTCTCTGCGACAGAGATTTCATTAATTATGACATTTGCATATATGATGCAGATGGTTTGGGAGTTGCCAAGTGGCGCACTTGCAGATTTGATTGGAAGAAGGAGGATAATCATTATATCTTTCATTATTTCTTCTCTTAGCTATCTTGCCTTTTTCTATGCACAAGGGTTTCTATGGTTCTTAGTATTAAATTTACTCATGAGCATTGGAGATTCTTTTAGATCAGGGTCTGAGGAGGCTATAATATATGACTCGTTTAAGGAGGTTGGAAAGGAAGACGGTATTTCAAAGGTATTTGCTAACGTGAGTGCACTATATCAGGGAGGTTTAATCTTCGGTGCTATTGCAGGTGGAGTTCTATATACGCTTAATCCTGTATTGCCAGCAATCGTATATGGAGTTGTATTGTTAATTGCAGGGGGTATTACCTTTTTCTATATTGAACCAAAGATCGATAGCGAAAAGTTTACATTAAAGAACTACTGGTTGCAGATTGTAAACGGATCGAAGGAAGCATTTAATTCTGGAAAGTACTCAACTCTAATCTCTATGTTCTATATCTTTATTGGGGGTATCGCATGGTCAAGTACTCTGTTTTTCAATGAGAGTCTCCTAGTTGATATGGGGTATTCTGATACAGTTAGAGGAATCCTTGGTGGAGTATTGAGGTTTATAAATATTATTCTCATAACATATGTACTTGCAAAGGGTAAGTACTTCTCAACTAGAGGGATAATATTACTTTTCCCAGTTATTATGTTGATTGCCTATCTACCAGGTATATTCCTAACTTCTACCATAGCTCCATTGTTTATTCAGCTTGCTATGTTAGCTACTACAGCTCGCTTTATAATGCTTTCACCTGTTGTGAATAAGGTGTTTAGTAGTAAGTATCGGGCAACTGCACTTTCATTTTTAAGTTTGATGATTGGTTTCGTCTATATTGCCCTTACAGGAGTTTCTGCATATGTAATACCAGAGTTTGGAATTAAGACAATGTATACATTACTCGGTGTATTTACACTCTTTACAGTCGTACCTATAGCATACCAAATCCTAAAATATCGTAGGGAACAAGAGGCTAGGGGAATAGTTTTGTAAAAGGGATGTGGCAATAAAAAAGTGGAGCCATTTAAAATACTGGGAATAGACAGGCAGTATGATTACTCAGACTGACAGTACTTACTAAACTCATCCCGCGTTAACTAGTAAGGTTCGTTAATAAATGACTCCATTTAATTTATAGCTGATAATCATATGCTTGTCTATACCTTATAGTATATATCTTCCTTTTCGCCTATTTATAAGACTTTGTTAATTACCATATTACAATAATGTGTATATATGAGATAATTAATACTATGATCACTAGTCAAAACGATACACAACCTGAAGCTAAGTATGAGGTGAGAGAACATCGATTTTCATATTTCGATATGCTTAGTGCACTCCCATCTGATAGTCTTGATTGTAAAATTCTTAGTGCATGGGGAGATTCTATAACCCGAGCCTCTCACGAGGACTCTGAAACACCTGTGGCTGGACTTGAATTTTATTCATATACTGAGTCTGATTGGAGAAGAGTAATAGAGGAAACTATTTTTGAGGCGAATGGTGTATATGTTGCTATGCCGGTCCACTATCCTAAATGTGCTCAGATTATAGAGGGTGATAGTCCAGATCTATTCAATGAAAGACTTTCTGAACTGGTTGCTAAATTTAAAGAGACTGAAAAGAATCCACCTACGGATCCTGAATTTGATATTAACAAGGAGCGAGCTATCGTTAATGATACTCTTCGTGCATCACTTGCCATACAAACTATCAAACAACTTGCAACACTTGGTGTAAATATTGTCTTGGTAGAGGGGAGTAGCTCGGAAGCTTTTCTTGCAAGGGCTAGTTGTTTCCGTAATGTAAGTATAATTCCTGCTTCGACGGAAACATTGTCTGGGAGTAAAAGGTTGGGTATGGCGGCTGCACTTCAGGAAGTTGGAAGAAGAAGCGAGCTATCTCCTCATAAATTTGCACCTGTTGTTATACAGATGGAGCCAGAAAAGGTGATGCTCTCTCTCCAACGTTATATTTCTGCAATAACTAACCAAATTCGCTTTGGGCATACGCCTGTTGTTACTTTTGAAAGAGGTTTTGATCCTGGGGATCGTGGTTTACCAGATAATGTACGTGATTGGTTATCCGTACCTGATGACGCTGATACAAGAGGGTATCCATCATATCAATTCTACAATGAGCTCTATTTGAATACTTCATTGGGACAAAGTGCTGCGGATATACTAGGTATTTCAATTGAAGAATTTAAAATTAGGTTTGGTAAAATCAGAGATCTACTTAATGGAACTAGAGCAATCTCTATGTCTGACCATGATAATGTACTTCACTATTTCTTTGCCAATTATGAGGCAGATGGATATACAGGGGGTATGTCACCTGATAGGTACTTTAATGCTGTTTATGCCTTCTATTTACTTATGGTTTCTGATGGGCGTCATGATGATATTGGGGAAGTTGCTGCAAAGCAAGGGGATAATTTATATGGAGGTCCACAGGCTGCTTTTGAAGGCCCAGGTAATGATGAAATAAACGCAAAGCGTGATGATCAGCGTGGGCAGTTGGCCGCTTTTGTTAGGGCTCTTGCAAATCTTATGACTGAAAATAAGTCTATATTATCTGAGAAAAAGAATTTCCTTGTGACCACAGATATAATTGAGGAGTTCAAACGTATTCCTCTTCCCGATGGATATTCAATTGAAGAATACGAAAACAAATCATACGGAAAGTATTTAACATTAATGCATGGAGAGATTGTTATTGGATATGTAACTGATTCCAGAGAAGTTCTAGGAGGTCTTCCTAGAACACCCGCGGAGTTACATTTTGAACTATCTCCATTTATTAAAGACGAGGAACTAAATGAATTAGCGAAGATGATTGCAGAGGTTGCACGCGGTAATATGGCATATCACTATGTGCTAACCACATACAAGTCAAATATTCTCCCTCGTATGACAGAAGAGATGCGTAAGACCCTTCTGTCATACCTATTTGCTGGAATGGTATCAATTGGGCATGGTTCTAATCGCTTATCTCTATCTGAATTTAGTAGCCAAGTGGTAGCCACTACTGGTTAACTATCTTCTCTCTCTTCTGATTAATCTTCCTAGTAGTATTACTACTACCGCACCAATTATCGCTACAATTACACTGTATACATTAAAACCAGTTATACCTGAAAGACCAAGTATGTTCATTATAAAACCACCTAATACTCCACCTATGATACCTAGTATAATGTTCTCAAGTAACCCGTTATCACTCTTCATAATTATTCCTGCTATCCAACCTGCAAGTGCACCTAATACGATCCAAAGTATAATATCCATAATTGTTATTAAAAAATTTAAGCCGAAAAATTAATTACTTCTCTTGTACGTTTCCTGAAAGTATCTGTATCAACTTTACGATTCCCCACGCCATTGCAATATATACAATTATAGCTACAAGAGTGGCGGGTTCAAATACAGAGCTTGTTTGAATTCCATAAGATACCCCGTTATCAAATATTCCAGCGAATGGTGCTGTTAGAATATCTGTTGCTCCATATATAAATTGTACAAAACCATTTGATACTCCTGCACCAAATAACTTTAGCACAAATCTAGAAACTAATAGGATGTCTATGATTCCGAAAAAGAAATATATTAGGTATTCTACGGTTTGAAATGATGTAGCTTTGGTCTCAACAGGTACTTCTTCGTTTGAAACCCCCTCACTACTATCCTTAATTACCGTCTTCTCAATTACTTCTGCCATTTAAATTCCTTCCTTCTAATTTTAAATATCTTCTTGGTTTCAATTTGTAAGTAGCTAACAATCACGGCTGAATTTCTGGGTGGGTGAAGACTTAAGGTAGTCCGTGTGTTCGTGAAAGTTATAGAAAGGAAGACAAGAGGATCTCCGTCTTGTAGTGTTCGTTATACATATAATACTACGCTTTGTTGCCAACAAGTCAATAGGGGGGAGGGGGCTATGCTTCTATAGAGTATGAGACTCTGGTGTTTCCCTTCTTGCTCTTGATACCTTTAATGGTGAGCCCTTTAAGCTCAGTGATGTTTTTAACATGTGTTCCTCCACATGGGATGAACAGTTCATTCCATACTGATACAATTCGTATTGGTTTTCCTTCTGGTATGTATGAGGGGAGGAAGTAGCAGACTTCTTTTGCTTCCTCAAGAGATGATATCCTAACAATCACTTCATATCCCTCACTAATTAATTTGTCTAATTCTGTTTGTAGTTTTAGAGTAATATTTTCTTGCCCAATTTCTCCTACATACTCAACGTATGGTCCGTCAGCGAAATGATATCCTTTCAAAGGTACAATTTCGTTATATCCGATATTTCTTAACGCCACATCAATTAAATGCCCGCTACTGTGTAACTTGCTATTTAGTTCTCTTCTAATTGAATCGACCTTTAGTGATACATTCTCAGAAACTTCAATATTTCCGCTTGTGAAATTACCAATATGAAATACTTGACCATCTATAAATCGTACTTCTTGAACTTCAAATATACTGTTTTCGGTTTCTATAGCTCCAATATCATATGGTTGACCTCCTCCTTGAGGGTAGAAGATAGTTTTATCTAATATGATTGTTTTCCTTCCATCCTCATTTTCTACGATATCTATAACCTTTGAGTTAGGCATCTCTGTAGAATTATCTGTCATATATAGTAGATGGGTGATTTCTTTATTATTCATAGCATTGGTTATAAATATATAGGGAATTATACAACTGTATTAGGTAAAGGGGAATGATAGAGGATGTCATCTGTTCTGGTGTATAATTGAATATAAATTAAGAGTGATCTCAATATGACAAAAGCTATCCCAGTTCCCGCAAACGATAAAGAATATATTTTTTCGGAAGGAATAGATTACTCAAAGACTTCGAAAGGTTCAATTTGGGGGAAAGAGGATAAAGCTACGATTGATTTCTTGAAGAATTTGGTCGTAAAAGGTTCAAACTGGGTAAATCTAGCGTCTGGTGATGGGAGATATAACAACCTAATAGCAAATAATGCAGATAAAGTTGTAGATATCGATATCGATCAAGGTGCTTTGGATAAGTTATACCGAAATACTCCTGAAGAGTTGCAGGGTAAATTGGAATTGAAAGTTTTCAACATTGCAAAGGTCTTCCCGCTAAACTCAAATAGCTATGATGGCGTTTTTAATTCCGGTACGCTGTATCTATTTCCAGAGAATGTGTTTATAGGTATGGCTTCTGAGATATCACGAATATTGAAAATCGGAGGTAAGATTGCAATTGAGTTTTCTGTGAATATAAAACGGATTGATAGGAATGGAAAGTTATTATCTTTCGGAGATGAACCTATGTATACCAAGCAAGCAGCAATCGAAATGCTAAGTTGGGCATTCCCAAATTTTGAAATGAGATATTTAGATGGGGATAGCGTAGTAGATGACACGAAAGAGGCTAATCCTCCTTATATGTTCTATTGCGATACTATATTAGTAGAGGGTACAAAGATTTCATAATAATGAGGAAAAATGTATCTAGGGTAACTTTTCCAATGGATTTAACGTATCTAAGTGTTCAAGTGTATAATCGAATATGAAAAGTAAAAAGAAGGTTCTACTCACAGGCTCAACTAGTTTTCTAGGTTCCAAATTTTTTGAAATGTATAGTACGCACTTTGAAATATTAGGCGTTTCATTAAGTGATCCTGATAATCCTGTAGATATTCTAAACTACGATATACTGTTTGAGACTATCTCAAAGTTTCAACCTAATGTTGTGGTACATTTCGCTGCTGTGGTTGATAATGATGTTTCTAAGGTTAGAGAACCCAATATCCAAGGTACTAAGAACATTGTTCAAATCGCTAAGGAATATAATATTCCAATTGTATATATGAGTTCGGAGGCCGTATATGGTGGACGTGAAGATACAGGAAACTATAGTGAAAGTGATGAATATAAACCTAGGAGTATATATGGTGAAACAAAAGTGGAATCTGAAAAAGTAATTCTTGAATCGGGTCTTAACTACCTTATCCTCAGAGGACATAGATTTGTTGGTATATCAAGAAGATTCAATAAGGCTAAGCAGTTTCCAGATACGCTAAAAGCAATCTTAAACCATCAGATTGTACATTTAGATTCAATAAAACTGTTTAAACCATGTCTCATAAATCATTTATCAGAGATTATTGAGCATTATATTAGTAATGATATGGATAAAAAGGTAATAATGAATGTTGGGGTTGATAAAGCTACAACATATTACGATTTCATACTTGATGTTGTGAATGTATTAGGATTAGATGCAAGCTTAGTTAAACCTGATGGTAATGAAGTTGGTTGGCCAAATAACTCAACGCTATCCTTAGAGCGGTTAAAGAATTCAGGATATCCAATCGTTGAATACTCAGTGCTTTTAGAGAAAATTAATATTGATTGGGGAATCAAATCGTGATTATTTCGGTTGAGAAATTTAATGAATTTCAGGGCACCTATAGAGCTGCGTTGAATAGTTACCCATATCATGCTTATTGTCCGATCCACTCTACATCTAAGTCCCCTTATGAAATCCCCTTTGGTGTCTATAACCAGATTAATCCAACAGAAATGGTGGGTGAGTTGCTATTGCAGATAAACGGGGAGGATTGCGCTTGCATTACATCCTTTTTTATACTAGAAAGTTTTAGAGGGAAAGGTTTGGGTACTCGTTTATTGAAAGAAACTATCAAAGTTTGCGAAGATAATGAAATTAAGCTTTTAAGTATTGAAACTCATAGGGAGAAAGCAATTACTTGTCTACTAACTGGATTTGGCCTTAAAGAAGTTGAATCGGATGACGAAAGCTATACATCCTTTCTAAGAGAAATCTCATAATTTGAACGTTTCTCTAGTATATGTGATTGCGTTAAAATCGGTTTAGTATTTATTCAAGTTAATATCAATTGTTTCGTTATCTTTCTGAGCTGTTGTTTCTACATATCCAGTGGATTGATTTCCCGCAATATCCTTAACAACTACTTTGTATTTGTTTAATCCCCCCCTTATAAAAAGCGTTAATCTTTGGTAAATCTCCCTGTTTTCATCCCATTTTATTTCTTTACCGTCGATACTTACAAACTTTATTCCTTCAGATACTGATCCAGTAATTGGTACTGAGTTATATGAGTCTAAGTAACCTGTCCATGTGTCAATTCTTACATTTATGTTCTCAATTGTATTAACCCTTGATGATGACTCTCTATTGTACAAGCTCATCGTCATATTTATATTTGGTGGTTTTGTATCACATTCAACTATTTTTGAGTATATTACCTCGGTTATATTGTTGTAACGGTCGGATAATTTAAATAATAAAGTATTCTTACCTTCTATTAGATTATAAGTGTATTTGAATGTTCCATCTGTTTCTGGTATTACTTTTTCGCTCCCTATTAGCAGTTCATCTTGGCTTGCCATTTTTCCTACAAGCAAAATGCTCTTTTTATTTGTAAGTGAAGGCAGTTTTGTATCTAGTTTAAAAGATTTTGGATTGGGGGCGGTTAAATCTGCGATAACCTTTTGCTCTGAACTGAATTCACTTTGGATTTCACCTATGACCTGCCTAACTTTTATAACTGCCTCTCCTTCCACTTTAAGTTCAATACTCTTTGAATAATAACCAGAATCGTTCACATCCGTTTGGGAGTAGTATGAGTTATTCACGTAAATGTACACTTTCGCGTCAGGATTTCCTGCACCGCTAATAAGCAGATTCTGGCCATTTATTTGAGGTAATTCTTTAATTGTAGGTATCGGAAGGCTAGTAATTCTATTCTTATCATTAAGGCTTTTATAGTATAGGAAAGCGAAGAAGAGTAGCCCGATGAAACTTGTTAGAGTTATAAATATACCGATTCTAATAAGTAGTGCTTCTTTTTTTAATTTCATAAATTTGAATTATATAAAAGTAATATTACAGGGAATATAATTAACACTAGCTTTAATCTCTAAGATATTTTTATTATGTAGATTATACCCTTATTTATGAAAGAGTTGTATCTATATTCGAGACTTTTGGATGGGAAAATAGTTATTCGTGAGATGTAGACAAATAATGATCTAAGACCTGATGTGGCACTTCTAAACCTCCAATTTATTCTCCTGCCTTTTTAATAATTTCAAGATCAATCTTTTTCATTGGCATAAAAGCCGCGGTTACAGCTTCTGCTTTTTGAGGGTCTCTCATCATCTCATCTAGGATCCTTGGGGCTATTTGCCAAGTCACACCGAATTTATCCTGGCACCATCCACATTGTTCAGCTTCAGGAACTGCTGAGAGTTTTTCCCAGAAAAAATCAATCTCCTCTTGTGTTTCGCATTCGATTATAAATGATATGGCGCCATTAAGTTTGAATGGGTCGTAGGGGCCACCATTAAGAGCCATAAAACTGATGCCATCAAGCTCGCATTCAGCAGTGAGGACCGACCCTTCAGGTCTTCCAGAAACTTCTTCAGATGCTTTAGGCGATTTTGTAATGTCTCCCATTTTTGCATCATGATTACCAGGGGCTGATTTGAAAGTGTCTATGTAGTATTTTACCGCCTCTTCTCCGTCATTATTGGCAAACCAGATGCATGTAATTAGCTTACTCATAGGATTATAGTAACAGAGTGAATGAAGCTCTGCAATATCACAGTACCAATTCAGTGTGGAGTGAATAAAATACTCCGCGTATATGAGATATTCAAAGTAACTCAACTCTTGATGTATAATGGATAGTTAAAATATTATTGTAATTACATGCCCTGCAAATTTGAAATAGGAGTAAAGGCGGTTATTAAAAATAAGAAAAGTAACAAAGTCTTATTTCTAACTTCTAAGGACAATCATGGAGATGAAATCTTAACTTTCCCTGGAGGAAGAATGGAAGAAAACGAAAATATTGAACAAGCGTTGAGTAGAGAAATAACTGAAGAAATAAAAAATATCCATCATATAAAGACTATTAAGATTCTTGGTGCAAATCCAAGAAGTTTTCCTTTAGATAATGGTTGCTATTTAATGTTAATCACTGTTTTAGTTGAAACGGATATTGATTCCCCTGAAATTAATGAGGAACATTTAAGATACTTCTGGTTGGGAGCCGACGATTTAAATAAGAAAGTTCCTTATACAATAGATGGAGCTATCTTAGATAATGAGGATTATAAAAATGCGGCTTTAACTGCGTTAGAAATTGAATGAGAAACTCCGCGGGAAGGACTCGAACCTTCAACCTACTCGTTAACAGCGAGCCGCTCCAC
>CAZUOO010000015.1:0-17273 GCA_964621555.1 uncultured Candidatus Saccharibacteria bacterium
AGCAAGCGGCTCTTAACCGTTAGGTTCTGGGTTCGAGTCCCAGCACATCCACCATGTCACTGCTCAATAATATTTGATTGAATAACTCATATGGTGAGTTGTGAAAAAGGATCTATTGAGAGCAAAATAGCTAAATCTTTTGAACCTTTCTTTTCCTTACTATTAAACTGCGAACCTGATTATACAGGTGAGTATAGGAGGTCCTTTAAAAGAATATTCGAGACTAGTGATGGTGGGTTTGTAGAAATTACCTTGGAATTACCTTCTGATCAATATTACTCATACGAACCTTTTATTGGGCAAGAGGTAAATACTTTACTTCCAGGCACCTCGTTTAGCATTACTCGGTGGAATAATGTTGAGGTAAATCCAAGTTGTATACTGCATAGTAAGGATGATTTTATGAGAGTAGTTAAAGAGTCAGAAGCGGGTTGGAATTTTACGACCATTCTACTAGAGAACCCTAAAACATTTTGGCAAAGCTTGGATCGTTTTAGTGACTTGAATATGGAAAATGGCTCAAAAAATGCAATGTTTAGTAGAATGTTGGGACTAGTCTCAGATGTTGATTTGTCTGTTCCATCCTCAAAATTTCATTAACTTTATTTTCTCCTTTCTAAAGTTGTAGTATATACCAATAACTTGATTGGTATTATTGAATGTTAAACAAAGATGAATTAAAGAAGCTTCTCAGAGACTTTAATCTAAAAGGATATGCTGACCCTAATTTAGAGTATCAAGATAATGGAAAGAACGGTAAAGTCTTGAGGCTTACAATAGAGCCTTATACCTACGAGGATGAATTCTATGGCGGTGAGCCATACTCTGGTAATGAAACAATATGGGAGAACGGTATAGATGTTTTTAGGTGTGTGTATTGGGGTAAGGTTCGCAAGGGAGTTAACTTCTCAGATATATATGGCTTCCTACGAAGATCTCTTGCAAAAGGATCAGATGGAAAGTTAGTACACAGAGGTCCAAGTGAATATATAGAAGGAAATTTAAAGTATACGAATAATATTGAAGGAGATATTGAAGAGTTCAGGCAAATAGAAAAAATATTTCAAGATGGTACAGAAGTATATGTTTCGTATTTCAATGGTGGTAGGGTTAATGTACAGAAGTAAGTATTCCCTAGTTATTAAAATCCCTAGTCTTTAAGCAAGTTTTCTGCATCTGTTCCTCCAATATTTTAATACACAATATATATTCAATCTGCTTTGATATATAATACGATAATACATGGCATTATCAGTAAATATTGGAAAACTTATAAATAAGGAAGTTATTGAATCTGAGAGGATTGAGTTTAAGCAAGGATGGAATCCTGAAGATATTATGCATTCACTCTGTGCTTTTGCTAACGATATTAATAATTGGGGAGGTGGTTATATTGTAGTTGGAATTGAAGAAAAGGACGGAATCCCGGTTCTACCTCCCGTCGGATTGGAACTTAGTAAAATCGATTCAATGCAACGAAAGTTAGTAGAATTAGGAAGGAAAGTTTCACCTAACTATACACCAATTGTTAGCCACGAAGTTTATCAGTCTAAAAATATTCTAGTTATTTATGTTCCGGGTGGTGATGCTAGGCCTTATAAGGCACCTCGTAAGTGGAATGATGAGAAAGTTTATTGGGTGAGAAAGGGGTCTGTTACTGCAGTTGCAAGTGCGCAAGATGAGGCAAGGTTACTTGAATTAGCAAATAGAATTCCATTTGACGATAGAATAAATCATCTTGCAGGCATTGAGGAATTAAGCCTTCCTTTAATCCAAGGCTTTTTGAAGGAAATAGGAAGCAAGCTCTATGCAGAGAGTGGAACGCTTCCTTTTAGTGATCTTTGTAGAAAATTACACATTGTTAGGGGACCTAATGAGGAAGTTAAACCTCTAAATGTTGGTTTACTTCTGTTTAGTGAGGCACCAGATAACTACTTTAAAGGTTGTGTTACTGAAGTTATAAACTATAAAGATGAAGTAGGTGATGTATTCGAGGAAGCTAAGTTTACAGGAGCTATTCATGTTCAAATGAGAAATGTTCTAAACTATATTAGATCGTCAATCATTAAAGAAAAAGTAGTTAAGGTAGCAGGAAAAGCCGAGTCAATTCGTAGTTTTAACTATCCATACGAAGCGATTGAAGAAGCGATTGCAAATTCTTTCTATCATAGAAGCTATGAAGATCAAAGGACAATAGAAATTAATGTAAGGCTTGATAGAATCGAAATTATTAGTTACCCTGGCCCTTTGCCTCCTTTAAATAAGGTAGAGCTGCGGAAAGAAAGAGTAATCGCTAGAGATTACAGAAATAGGCGTATTGGTGATTTTTTGAAGGAATTGAAACTTACAGAGGGAAGGGGAACAGGATTCCCGAAGATACGTAGAAGCATGAAGCAAAATGGATCCCCTTCTCCAGTATTCGAAACTGATAATGAGCTCTTATATTTTTTAACAGTTCTACCTGTAAATAGACTATTTATTGAGTTAATACTGACCGATGATCATATAAAAGTTCTTAAGTTTTGTAAATCTGCTCGTACGAAAAAAGAAATTCTTGAGTTTTTAGGATTAAGTAATAAGTATGAAAATGCTCAAAGGCATATAAAACCCTTAGTGGAATCGGGTCATTTGGGGTATACTTTTCCAAATATCCCGAATACACCTAAGCAAAGGTATATTATTACGGATAAGGCTAAAAGAGTATATCAAATAGGTAAGTAGGGGTAAGTAGATTACTCCATCAGTAATACTTCCCGTACTAACAGTCTTTTTGATGGCAGAGTGAAGGGTATTAGGGGGTAAGTAGGGGTAAGCTTATAGTAACTGATTCTTTCCTACTCGCTCTACAATGAGACTATTCTTGACACATCATCGAGTAAAACAACTAAGTAGTTAGTTTTACATTTGACAACCCTCCCCATCCACTGCTATATTTACCTAATCCCCCCCGGGGGGATATAGATAAGTGAAGGCATATAATAGAAATGAAAACACATAAAGAAAGGGTTGCGCATAGAATAAGTATAATTGAGGGACATATTAAGGCCATCAAAAGAATGATAGATGAAGATGGATATTGTGTAGATATAGTACTTCAATCTCTTGCTGTACAAAAAGCTCTTAAGAAGTTAGATATGGTAATTATTGAGGAACATATGAAAAGCTGTGTAGTAGATCAGATTAAAAGTGGGAAAAGTGAAAGCGCTATTAAAGAACTTCTCGATATTTATAAATTAAATTAGTAGAAATATGAGCAAGAAAGGAGAAAAGGAGAGTAAGGGACAGTCTGAGATTAAGGAGTGTAAATATTATGTAGATGGTATGCACTGTGCATCATGTGAGGTATTAATAGAGAAGAAAGTCTTAAAGAAGTTTGAGAGTGTTGAGTATGTGGATGCCTCTCTGACAAGTGGTGAGATTACTTTCCGTCATACTGGAGAGAAACCCTCAGCAGATGAGCTAAGTGAGATGTTTAAAGAGAGTGGGTATAGATTCTCTACAAGGAAATACTATACAGATCAATCTCCATTGGTTTCATTCGATGGTGGATTTATGAAAATAAATAGGGAGAAGTTTGATAGTCTTGTTAAGACCATTCTCATTTTCATAATATTTCTAATCGCCTTTAAAATACTCGAATCAAGTGGAATAGTATCAGGGTTTACAGTCTCCTCTACATCCTCATACCCAGCATTCTTTCTCTTTGGTGTAATTGCAGGATTATCAAGTTGTGCTGCGCTAGTTGGTGGGCTACTACTTTCTCTTTCTAAACAGTGGAGTGAGGTGTATATAGAATCGGATAGCAAGAATATGAGGTTAGTTCCTTTTACAATGTTTAATGTAGGTAGGATTATATCTTTTGCACTACTCGGAGGGGTACTTGGTTGGTTGGGTTCAAAGCTTGGGCTCTCGCTTGATGGTACTTCTATATTAACCTCTGTCGTTATAATCCTGGTTTCTCTATTAATGGGAGTACTAGCATTGCAGATGTTAGGAGTCTCTTGGGCAAGCAAGTTCCAAATAGCTATCCCCAAGTTTATATCAAGAAAGATTACCAATACTGATGACTTCAATGGAAAATATATGCCTTTTATGGTTGGGGCTCTAACATTCTTCCTACCTTGTGGCTTCACAATAACTGCCCAAGCTCTTGCACTTACCTCAGGATCATTTCTCACTGGATTTATGATTCTGCTCTTCTTTGCACTTGGAACTCTACCAATACTTGCCATTATTAGTTTAACAAGCGTGCAGGTTACCAGAAAACCAAAGCTAAATGCCATGTTCAATCAGTTGGCTGGAATCCTTGTTCTCTTCTTTGCTCTATACAATCTAAACTCACAGCTTAATGTTTTGGGATTTAGTAGCTTAAGTGATATTAAGACCCCTACCGTTACGAATAATGGAGGTACTGGACAGAATGTCGTTAAGGTAGATGACGATGGGGTTCAGAGAATTAATATGGTCGCGGATAGTTTTGAATATAGGGTAATTGGCCCTACAAGAATTAAAGCTGGAGTCCCTACCCAGTTGGTTGTTACAAATAATGGGGTACGAGGTTGTGGCGCATACCTATACGCGAGAGGGCTTGTTGATACATACGCTTTTCTAAATGATGGTGAAAATGTCATCGATATACCAAACCCAAAGAAAGGAATATATAAAGTTACATGTACTATGGGAATGGTCCCACCTGTAACAGTTGAAGTATTTTAATTGTTCTACATACCAGAATGAAAAAAGAAACATATCCAGTTATAGGGATGCACTGTGCTTCGTGTAAGGCTTTGATCGAGGATAGTGTGGGGGATGTAAAAGGGGTGAAAGAGGCTTCTGTTAACTACGGAACAGAAACACTCACCGTAGAGTATGATGAGAAAGAGGCAAGTCAAACAAATATTGTTGATGCTGTAACTAGTCTTGGTAGCTATAAACTAGTAACTCCAGATTCCGTTGTTAAATCAGAGCATAGTAATCATGATACAGAAATGGGAGGGGCAATGCATGATCATGCAAAGATGTTAAGGGAGGAGGAGTATGTAAGTCTCAAAAGAGATATGATTGCTAGTGGTATTGGGGCAATCCCTTTTTTGGGTGTTATGACTTGGATGCTCCTTCATTCTCTTGGTAGAGCAGTTGATCCAATGATGATGTTTGGAAGTATCTCATTTTCAGGTGGATACTCTATCGAGCTTTTCTTCTTTCTTCAGTTTCTAATTGCCACACCTGTATTATTCTTCTTTGGTCGGAAAGTATATTCAAGTGCATGGTCTGCATTGAAGGTTAAAACTGCAAATATGGATTCACTTATTGCAATTGGTACATTTACCGCGTGGCTATTCTCCACGGTCGTTACCTTCTATTCCAGCTTCTTTTCATCTGCGGTTGAATCATTGGATGTGTTCTTTGAGGCCGCCGTATTCATTATGTTTTTCATACTTCTGGGTCGTGTACTTGAAGCAAAGGCAAAGGGGAATGCCAATAGTGCGATTGCTAAACTATTAGAACTGCAGGTTAAGGAGGCGGTGGTAGAGAGGGATGGTGTGAGTATGACTATACCACTTGATCAGGTAATTGTTGGAGATATTGTAGTTGTTAAACCTGGAGAGAAGATTGCTGTAGATGGTGAAATAATTCACGGTACATCAACTATTGATGAATCTATGGTAACAGGGGAGTCTATTCCCACTACAAAGGGGGTAGGGGATTTGGTAATTGGAGGAACTATAAATCGATCTGGATTTATAAAGTTTAGGGCTAGCAAGATTGGGAGTGATACAATGCTTTCTCAGATTATTAAGATTGTACAAGATGCACAGGCATCACAAGCTCCAATACAGAAGTTGGCTGACAAAGTTTCTAGTGTGTTTGTACCTGTAGTTATTGCTATCGCTTTTATCTCATTTCTCTTCTGGTATTTAATTGCTCCAGGTTTGGGGTTGATTGGTAGTGATATGAGTACTCTTCAATTCTCCATATTCATAGCAACAACCGTTCTAATTATCGCCTGTCCATGTGCACTAGGCTTAGCAACTACAACTGCAATTATGGTGGGATCAGGTATTGGGGCTAGCAAGGGTATTCTCCTAAAGAATGCTAAATCATTGGAGATTGCCCATAAGGTGGATACGGTTGTGTTTGATAAAACGGGGACGTTAACGATTGGTAGGCCAGAGGTTACAGATCTGATTGAGGTTGAGACTGTTGATGAAAAGACACTTTCTATGATTAGGAGTGTTGAGGAGCAGTCAGAGCATCCAATCTCCGATGCTGTTACGAGCTATATTTCCACCCACTATACGAGTAGCAAGGGGGATATGGAAGTGAGTGATTTTGAAAATATTGAGGGCATGGGAGTTGTTGGAAGCGTAAATGGAAAGAGGGTTTTGGTTGGTAATGTTAAACTTATGGATAAGTATAAGATTACAGTTTCAAAGAGTGTTGATGCAAAATTAAATAAACTATCACAGGAAGCAAAAACAGTTGTCGTAGTCGCTGTAGACTCAACTGTTGTAGCTCTCTTTGGGGTTGCAGATATTATTAAGGAAGGAGCAAAAGATGCAATAGATAAGCTTCATAAGTTAAATATTAAGACTGTTATGTTAACAGGGGATAATGAGGGTGTTGCGAATTCTATTGCGAAGCAGTTGGGGATAGATACCGTTATTGCAAATGTTCTTCCTACGGATAAGGCAGAGGCTATTAAGAGTTTGAAAGAGAAAAACCCTAACTCAATAATAGCTATGGTAGGGGATGGGGTAAATGATGCGCCTGCTCTTGCTCAATCTGATCTTGGAATTGCAATGGGTACTGGAACAGATGTGGCCATTGAAACCGCTGATGTCATTCTAGTGAAGGGTGATTTGAATAAGTTGATTGAGACACTCGTTCTTTCTAGGCGAACCCTTTCGGTTATTAAACAGAACCTATTTTGGGCGTTCGGTTATAATGTTGTGGGTATTCCGGTGGCAGCAGGGATACTTTTTCCTGTATTTGGTATTCTTCTTTCTCCCATTATTGCAGGTGCAGCAATGGCATTTAGTTCAGTATCTGTTGTACTTAATAGTTTGAGATTGAAATATATGTATAGGGAATAATTTAGAAGATGGAGGGGAATTTCTCCCCTCCAATCCCAATTACCTATTTACTTACCTTAATTTCCTTAGCTTTTAACTCTTCAGCTTTTGGAAGTGTTATTGTGAGTACTCCATTCTCCATTTTGGCATCTGCTTTATCACCGTCAACCTTACATGGGAGATTGAACCTCTGCTCATATGATGATTCCATACTTCTGTAATAGTATTTCTTCTTACTCTCATCTTTGGTCTCCTCTTTTGTAGATGCTGATACTGTGAGCATACTATCTTCAAGGCTAATTTTAACATCCTCTTCCTTTAGACCCGGTAGCGCCATCTTAACAAATACTTGATCATTTTCCTCCCACATGTCTGCGCTTAAGCTTCTTACAGTACTTGAATTAAGTGTAAAGAAGTCATCAAATGGAGACATAAGTAACTCATCAAAAACTGACCTAAATGGTTTGTATACTACCTTATTTCCATCATTCTCTCTTTTAATTATTTGCATATTAATAGATATAATAATTTATATAACCGATACTATGTATCTTAGCAGAGTATAGAATGGAGTGCTAATTACTGTCAAGAGGGAGGGTTATATTTGGTTGATAAACACCTCTGTTGCAACGTAAATTACGTATAGTGCGATTAGCAAATATCCTTCCCTTCTTGTGATCTCCTTGTCGTTTATTACCATTAGGGAGAATATAAAGATTGTGATGGAAAGGAGTATCAGGGCTGGAATTAAGCTTCTAAAGTTTATTAAAACCGTCGGACTTATTAATGCGAGTAGCCCAAGTACTGCGGTATTAATTGTGGCACTACCAATGAAATTCCCAGCGGCCAGCTTATCTTTCTCTTTGCTATCACTTCTAAATAGGATTACTAATTCGGGTAGGTTTGTACCGATACTCAATACGAGAAGTCCTAGTAGTATTGGAGGGACGTTTAGTAATGTGGCTAAATTTAGGGTGTTGGTAACGGTAAGATTTGAAAATACTATTAACCCTGCTACTCCAATTACACCTTTTATTGCGACGTTTCCAATTGGTTGAGATTTTAGGCTCAATGTTGCCTCAAATGCTTTACTTTTTCCAATAATGTAAATAACAAAAGCAGCGTATATAGATATTAGTACAACTCCTTCTATCCACTCAATTTTTCCGTCTATTAGTGCGATTATCTGTGAGTATATTATGGCTAGTGACATAAGTACCTCCTTGGTACTATACATCCCTTTAAATTTAACTCCGCCTGTTTTTACAGCACTTAGTCCAATTACTAGAGTGAGTATAATTACAGTCGCTCCAACTAAATTTCCAACTGAGAGCCCGGGTTGCCCTGTTGATGCAGCATTAATTGCCACAAAAGCTTCGGGAAGTGATGATGCAACAGCAAGTATTAGAAAACCGGTTATAAATACATTTACCCTAAGTCTCTTTGAAACGTGCATGAATGATGACTCGAGCAGGTCGGCCGATTTAATGAGAAAAAATATTAGTACCGCAAGAATAAGTATGGTGAGCAGTATATCCATAGAAATGAGTGTATCATAAAGTAGGGGGGAGTATAAATGGATTAGGATATATTTGAATATGCTTTTTGTGCCATTTCTATTAATTCTGTTTTCTTTTCTTCTGTTACAGGTTCACCTTGTGTTATTGCGATGTATAGACTCAGTATTACCATAAACTTCCTATATTCTATTACTTTCTCTTTCACATCCATTTTAATTAAATGTTCAATATCGTCTTTGTGGGGCCTCCTCCAATCTGGTAATAATGTTTTCGCTTTGTTAAATATTTCCAAATATTTCTTACTATCCGTTCTTACTCTGAGATTCTGTCTTGAACCATCTAGGCTTTTGATTTCAGCATTTGCACTATGTGTACGAGCATTGAGGGCTGAAATAAAGTGGACTCCTCTAAGTATACTTGTCTCTATTTTGGAGACTTGAATTGCTCCTTCGGATATAATCTGATTCTCTTTTGAATATATAAATTTAAAGAAGGATCTAACGGCGTTTGGTAGATGGGCGAGTAGAACTCCAACAGTACCTCTACCTTGACTCGCACGTATAAATTCATCCTGTGTCATCTTATTTTCATACTCAAGTGAATTGTTGATATTAAGCTTTTTCAGACTATCGATTAGCTTTCGGAAATCTGTAGTAGTCTTTGCTCCATTGTTTGATGTAAATAGATTGGTTTCGGTTTTGAATGCTTCTAACTCTAACGGGCCTGCCACAAAAGCTAACTGTAATTCTGCAGGTGCAGGTCTTCGGTCATTGTTATTTTCGACGCCTTCTTGGTTTCGGTTTGAGAGCATATCATCAAGTGGATCTACACATATATATCCCGATTTGTTTTCAAAAAGTGTTGTCCAACCGAGCGTTTGTAATACTGTCTCTTTCATTCTAGGCTTAAACTTTCCAACGGCTTCCTTTTTAAGTGCATTTTCTTCTGGACTCACTTTATAGTCGGTTGATACATCATAGATTGGTATCTCCATTCCATCTTTAGTCTTAAGGCTTTTCTCCCTAAGGATTTCCGTAGTTAGAAGGTCCCGTGACGCCGTTTCAAGATTGGTAGTAGATATTAATTTCTCTAATAGTCTGATTCCCTGTTTGCCATTTGTAGTGTAGTGTGGAAACCAAACTTCTACATAGTCAACTTCTTTTTCGCCCAAAATATTAGTTTTGGTTACAATTATTATATTTGCAATTGGTTGATTCTCAGCTACCTGAGCAAAATTCCTAGCATTTTGAAGATCTCCTTTGTGTGTAGTCACTACATTAAAAGCACCTTTCATATCACTTTGTAATAAGGGTTCAAACTCACTTCTTGATCTGTTTACTGGTTGTCCATCAATAAATTTCACTCCCAACTCTTTAACCGCGGTATTTGTATCTTTCTCCCTAAATTTACCGAGCGTCCTTAGCCACTTACTTTTATTAGCTTCATTATCTAACCTATGCTCGAAATCTTCTGTAAGTCCCTCTGAAGTTTTATTCTGATCATAGATCTTTCTCAATAGGTTCTCGTTTTCAATCAAGAATGCAAACAGCCCAGTATTTAGTTTATGCTTTAGGTCTTGAGGCGTGTGCGAACCCTCTAAGCTAAACTTTAATCCCCATATACCAGCTTCCTTTCCTATCGCTTCGCTTTCGATTCCTAGTTTCTTTGTCTCTTCTGCTTCCTGTGAAAACATTCCCTTGAATGAATCTCTCGCAGATTCGTCGGATTTCTGTTGGAACCAGAATGTTGTATCAATAGCTACTTTAATTAGCCCATGCTTGATATTTACTCTCTCAGCATATCCCTTGGCTAAATTTAAAGCACTCATTACTGCAGATGATATTTCACCAGAGGATGCTTCGAGGGTTTCATTAGGAGAAGGATTTGGCTTATCCCCACCACCACCTCCAAATATTTTCATATTTAGTTATAATGTATAAAATTGTTTTGTGCTACCGAATTCGATTATCTTATTCCTCAATTATCCATTTGAAACCACCCTCTTTTTCGTACAGTTCTTGATTGAAGAACTTAACTTTTACAGGGGTTATTTCATATACCACTCTACCAATACTCTTTATTATCTCACTAGGATTGTATTTTGTAGGTTCTTTTGTAAACATTGATATGAACCAGATCACCTTTTTAAGACTAGTTACTTTTTTTGCACGACCCCATCCTTGAATTGCCTTCTTTTTATCTGTTGGTACTTGGTGTGTGTCTGTTATTGTGAATGATACTTTATCATTCTCTTCAATCTGTTGTACATGTATAGTTTCTGGACCAGAGAGGAAGTATAGGTGGAGATTATCGTCTACTACATAGTATACGTTGCACATCCATGGGTTATTAGCATCGTATGTGCCTAGTGACATTATTTTATTTCCTTTCAGGAAGTCTGCGACATGTTTATCCATAGTTATGTTTATTAATATAATTCAATTATTATATCAGATACAATTACGTTGTAGGGGGAGGGAGGTTGTAAACAAGTTTAGAGATATATGGTACATTTAATTAGTTAATTTAACTAAATAGATTTATGAAAAAGAGTACTGTTATATATATTCTGGTGGCGTTAGTTGTTATCCTAGGGGGTATCGCAGTTTATGCATATCTTACTAAGGATGATGGCAAGAATGGTAGCTCAAAGGATAATGGGTCTGTAAATGATTTACCAACTGATGGAGATGAAGAGGAACCAAACTATGGTGAATATCGATTGTCCCGATTTTATATCGGTGATGGTACATGGGGGTATTCAGTCTCAGGTCAGATGCCAAACCCTTGTTATGAGGGAGAGGTGGATGTTGTAGTTAAGGAGAGTTTCCCTGAACAAGTTGTTGTGATATTGAAGGTTATACCTCCTGCTTCAGATGTTGTATGTGCTCAAGTTATCAAGGAATATAAGTATGAGGGGGAGATTAGTGCAAGCGAAGATGCCGAGTTTGAGCTAGTTATTAATTCTGAAGTACAATAGTCATTAAAGTATGATGTTATCTTTACCAACTGCAAAATCGATTAATTGGTTGAAGCTATTTGGGATATTGTCTTTTATAAATTTTTCAGCCTTCATCTCCAGTCGGTATATATTAAACGCCGAGGTTACTGCTCAGAACTATTTCGCGTTTGTAATACTCACCGTTATAATTTCATCTTTATCTATGGTTGGGTATTGGGGGATGAGAGTCTGGTCTTTATCTACAATTATTGGAAATTTCATAGGAATTCTATACATACTATATATGTCCATCTTTAATATCTCAGATGGTTGGACTGATATAGCAAGCCTGTTAGGGACGTTGATGATAATTGGATTGGGATTTATATTTGGAGGGGTTATTGAACTATCCGTATTTGTATATAGAAAAGCTAGAGGTCGTAACTCTAACTAGAGTCTATATATCTTACTATAGAGTTTAGACATGTTGTCGTAAAATGTGCTATTTTATAGTAATTAAACATATCTTGTTATAAGTATGGGTACTGAATATTTGGTAACCTCCCTTTTGGTCTTGTTTTCCCCATTGCTTTTTATTGTAATTGTAGGGGTTGTTATATATGTTCTCGTTAAAATGAGCAAAGGAAATGGTAAACCCGAGCAGGTAATCTCCCTTTCTGAACTTGAGAAGCTTCAAAAGAATGGAAATATGACAATTCAAGAGGTGATAGATAGCTATAAGGTGGAGAGTAAAACTGATGTTGTGGTTCCTAATATCTCCAAAACTGTTCCAGAACCTACTGTCGACTCAACTAGTCTAAAAGTGGTAGATAAATCTGATAATTCTAAACTTATACTCTATCTAGGGTCGGGTTTAGTTACATTTGCAATGCTTGCCCTTGTCACTCTTGGTTGGAATACTATTAGTGCTGAAGTTAAAATCGGGTTATTGCTACTTAATGTTGTGGGTTTCTTAGTCTCTGGTCTGTATCTATCTAAACATAAAAGTTTGGGTAGTGTAGGTTCAACATTTCTTTTTGTAGGATCTCTTGGCTTTATGCTTTTTCTAGTTGGAGTTTGGAACTTCCTTCTTGCAGAAGTCTATTTTGATTTGCGATATATATATTGGTTGTTGGCGTCAACTATCTCAGTGCTGCTCAACTACCTTCTTCTCAAACTCTCAGGTGAAGATAGGTTCTTTAATTTAGGGCTTTTCTCACTGTACAGTTTACTAATGTCTCTCGCATTCCTTCTCTCAACTCAAGAGATCTATAGAATAGTTGTGTTTATGGTTTTGAATACTCTATTACTAATCTCTCAAAATGTTCTGAAAGGAAATAATCTAAAAAAGATCCTTTTCACATCCAGATTGATTAATGTAATAGGGAGTGTGCTTATAATTGGAACTGTTGGTCCATTGTTGACTTCTGGGTTAGGGTTAGAGGATAAACTGCTAATTACTTTGGGTCTACTTATTTCAACTCTCTTCACCGCATTTGATTACTATAGAAGTCGAAGTCGATTAATTGGGTTTGAATTTGTACTCTTCCTTATTAAATATGAGTTGCTTGTTGTTCTATGGGGATTGTCAGTAGATGTAATATTTATTGGTGTTGGAGTGTTAATCGCGATTTACATAATGGTATCTCATTTTATATTTGAGAGAAGTTCAAAAGCGTTGTATTTTCTTACCTTAATTCTTGCAGGGATTATGAGCACGTTTATTGTATTCCATACCCTTGCAAATTCAATTACAAACACCGGTGTATACACCTTTAGTACCCTTCTGCTCACCAATTTAATTGTGTTTGGTTCTCTGTTATTAATACCGCTTGTGAAGAAGAGATCCTTGACTACAGGCATCGTATTAACATATTCGGTGCTAATCTTACATTTGGTTTTAGATTGGTTATTCCCTGAAATGAAGTATACATCCTATATGTATGTATACTTATCATTGGCTTTAACGATTAGTGTGGGGAATACGTTGTTAAGGAAGCTATATTCTCAAAACTATTCTAGGTATCTGTTACCATCATCTATTGTACTAGGCTTTCTTTCTATTACCACCTTGATAATGGCATTGTTTAACAGGGAGTATGTCGAGAGTGGGTTTGCAATTGTAAATGGGTTCTTTGCATTATTATTGGTACACAGTACGATGAAATATTACTTCTCCAGGGGTTGGTTTTCTAGACTTGGTTTGAACTTTTCTGCCTTAGGTCTATTCATCTCATTGCTTAACTATGGATATTTTGTGCATTGGCAGGAGTATATTACTCAGTATTCACATCTCTCCCCTCTATTAATCATACCTATCTTAGTATTCTGGCTAGTCTCTGAGTTTTCTGACGCCAAGATTAGGTGGATTGATTTACTAGCTTTTGTTGCTTCTGTCTTTATTGGAATCACTATGGCACTTGGTAGTGAGGAGATGATGTTGATTCAAGTTCTACTTCTTACCGCGATCTCTATCTATAGATTTATAATTAAGGGGAGGGTATTTGATTTTATAGGGTTACCAGTATTACTAAGTTTTAATGTTAGCCTTGTCTCTAATATCTTTGTACTTCAAAACGATATAACCTTGCTTATCCTTGTTGGTGTATTCCTTTCTTTGGTATTGGTATCAAGGCTGTTTAAAACTCTGGAGTTAAGTATATGGACTAAGGTTGCCTATACCTTTATAACCCTTGTTACATTGATAGGGAGTTTAGCATATACCCTTAATGGGGAGTTTAACATTGTTTATGTATTGGTATATCTACTTGCTACTACGTTACTCCTTCTTACAAACTCAAACTTTACACAGAAGCTATCAGGGATTCCACTTGTGCTGCTTGTTTGGGGGGCTGTAGATGGCTATAGTCTTAATGCACAGTTCTATATAGTTCCAATTACAATATATCTACTTTCTCTCTCTTATCTGTATATTATAAAGGGGAGGATAGGGATGGCTATATTTGTTCGTAATAGTGCATTGCTGCTTCAGTTAAGCTCCCTTTTTATACAAACGCTTGGGTCTTCAGATTTGAGGGTTGCAATATATTCAGGGGTATCTCTAATTCTGTTGAGTACTGTGGTGTTGGTATTTTCTATTATTCGGGAAGATAGGGTGTTAAGGTTAATGGGTATTACATTTCTACTCCTTGGATTGTTTGTACGATTGTATATGGTGATTATTACTATTCCTTGGTGGATATATATTGCAATCCTAGGTCTCTTCCTTATAGTTTTGGCTATATATAGAATTGGGAAGGAGAAGTAGGGGAGGGGTTCGATTGCTAGTTTCGATTCTCATTTGATACTTACTCCTCTTTAGACTATCATTTACTATGTTAAAACAAAAAGAAGGACAAGCGCAGAATATATATGCCTTTATAGACAGTCAGAATATCAATCTAGGTGTATCCTCTAAAAAATGGAAATTAGATTGGGGGAAGTTCAGATTGTTTTTAAGGAATAAATACTTGGTGAATAAAGCATTCCTATTCATTGGATACGTTGAGAGCAATGCTGATTTATATAAGCATCTTCAGGAGGTTGGGTTTATCCTCATATTTAAGAACGTATTGGCAATTACTAAGGATGGGAAAACTACCTATAAAGGGAATGTGGATGCTGAGTTGGTACTACATGCTATGGCACAGTATCCTAATTACGATAAGGCAATTATTGCAACAGGGGATGGAGACTTCTTCTGTTTGATAGAGTATTTAGATAAATATGGGAAACTTGCGAAGATAGTTACTCCAAATTTCACATATTCATCTCTATTGAGGAAATACAGTAAGTATATTGTAGATATGTATACTTTAAGGGGGAAACTTGCCTATAAAAAGGGAAATGAGAGGCATTCCCGCGGTAAGCAAGGTTAACCTTTGGTAGTCCTCTCATCGTGATATCTAATTATATATCATTCCTGATGACAATAGAAGTACTAGTTTATACTAGTATTAAGCTTTCTTTGTAGTTTTCTTCTTTGCAGGTGCTTTTGCCTTAGCTTTGGCAGTCTTTTTCTCTTTTACTACCACAGTCTCTTCTTTATAGTCTTGTATTGTTGTTACCTTTGGTTTTGGATCAAAGCTACTCTTCTTCTCCTCAACTTCAACAACAACTGGTGTTAATATCCTTATTAGTTTGTCTAATTTTGCACTAATACTTCCTAACTGGTCTTTAAATTGAGAGAGCTCAGCACCGTTGCTACTCCTTGGCTTCTCATTGTCTCTAAATCTTGGTCTTTCATCTCTTCTTGGGAAGTCATCCTTTCTAGGGAATCGATCTTCTCTTGAATTTCTTTCGTCTCTTCTAGGATCTACATTCTCAAAACACTTGCTACAGTATATTGGCTTATCTCCACTTGGTTTAAATGGTACCTGACAATCTTTTCCACAGTTATCACATACGGCATCATGCATCTCTGGTTTATCAAAGCTATCTCTTCTTCCTCCAAATCCTCCTCCTCTGTTTCCACCAAAACTACTTCTTCCACCAAATCCACCACCTCTGTTATATGAATCTCTCATTGTATTTACATTCTAATTTCGAACTTAATACTACAGTATATCATGTTTTCGGGATTATTATTGAAATGTGGTAGTATGTAGTACTTTAGATTACTCAAAGTGAGATGATTATACATTTGATTATAGTTTGGTTTCTATTCTGGGGCTTATACAACTTCATCCTATTACCAAAAGGTTACTCAACTGAAAAGACCCCGCATATTCTCACACATGTTTACATGCTTTTCACTATACTAACCGTATATATATCTGGCTTCCAGTTGTTTCCTCAAATTTTGTGGCTTTTTATAGTGGCAGTATTTGCGTGGTATGTAAGAGAGAGGGGGGGGATGAGGGTCGGGAGATTAGGGAATTCAATATTTCAGATTGTGTGGTTGTACTGCATATTTCTCATCTATGAAAGCACACCTCATGTCGCTATACTAATTTTTGGATCAACTCATCTTGGAATATTTTTTATTAAACACCTTACGATTGTTCCTAAATCCCTAATTGTATTGAACTCCTTTGTAATTGCATTGGTAATAGTTACAACATTCCAATGGTTGCCATATCCTTTGAGTTTGGTGATAGGTATACTTGTTCATTACATGGTTTATGTAATTGCTAGACCAATAGATAGGAGGTATAGGTGGAAGATGATTAACTAGTATTTCTTCCCCTTACTGCTATTCTCAGCTACTCTAAATTCAACAATCTTTTTCACTAGGTCGTATGGTATATCTCTATCTAGTGGGAATTGTATCGCTCCTTTAGAGGTAACATATGCTTTGAGGTCTTTTTCAAATTTAACAATCGCCGATGGAGCAGGGTATAGTCCTATATGCTTTTTATATGCTGCGAAGTGTATTAGGTTTCCATTAAGAACAAAGGTTGGCATTTGATATTTAATGGCTTCTGTTACACCTGGAGCATTATCAACTATTACTTTCCTTAGCTTGTTTAAAGTTGGTTGTACTTCCTTAGGTTGAGCACTAATATATGCGTCTATGTTTTTATATGTTTTATCCATTTAGTTACTCTTAAGCGTACCCATAAACTGCCATGAGTTACCCTCAGGGTCTAGGAATGTAGATACGTACCATGGGAGTGATTCAGAGTGGAAGGGAGTTTTTGTAGGCTCACATAGTATTGTACAACCTGCATCCCTAACTTTCTCATACCATGATTGCACATCGTCAGTGTATAGATTGTGCATTATTCTTACAGG
>CAZUOO010000015.1:17373-19676 GCA_964621555.1 uncultured Candidatus Saccharibacteria bacterium
CTCATCAGGGTTTTGTGACCATATTAGAATTCTAGATCCTTTAAACATAGTAGTGCGAATAGTTATTTTATATCCAAGATTGTATCACTAAATTCGATAATGAAAAATGTAGTACGTAAACTTTGGTATATCTTTATGATATTCCAATAAGTACCACACCTGTTGTAGCTATAGCTGCACTACCTATCTTCCTCAAAAGATGGGATTTATCTTTAAGTATAAATATTTCCATTAGTATTACAAGAAATACTGTGGTGTTATTTATTGCATCTGCCACACCTACGTTTGCCCCATTTCTATATGCAAAGAATGTGAAAAGATTGAATGAGGAACCAAAAGAAGCAGATGAAATCATAGGTATGAAGTTATTAAACTTCAATCTACTTGTTTCCCTTATGATTAGTTTAAAGCTTGTCACTGCACTTACAATTGCAACGCTAATACATAGGAAGCCTAGGTACATGAAAGGGGATATCTCCGTAACGAATGATTTGTCTAGTGTAAAGGCAATACCGAAACAAATGCCTCCTAGTATTGCAAAGAGATTATACTTACTAAACTTCTCACTCCTATTGAAGTTGAGGATTAGTATTGCGGATAGTATTAGTACAATACCGAATATACTAAGTGTGTTATATCCATCGTTTAGAAATAGATTGCCAAGGATACTGCTGATTACTACTGATACTGTACCAAGTATTAGTGAAAGACTAGGGCTGTTACCTTTGTAGCTGGTGTAGAAGAAAGTACCTCCTGCAAAATATACCACACTTATTATCAGTAGTTTCCATGGGTTTAAGCTTGAAATATCTATATTAAACTGGCCGGTTAGGAATGCAAGTATGAATCCAATTATTCCTTGAAGAGTCCAAACATAGAAGTTATTTGTAATGGCTGAAATATCTACCTTCTGAGTTAACGATACCTTCTGTGATATCTCTGAGCCTGCAAGTGCTACTACTGAAAGAAGCGAGAATATTAACCATAGTGACATATTACCTAACTGTATAACTTACTTAGAGATTATATCTCTAAGTAAGTATAAATGTATATGATCTTACGCATGACCTCCTGCTACATAACCTGTGGTCCAACATAGTTGTAGGCTATATCCACCTGAGGGTCTATCAATATCAAGCACATCTCCAATTACAAATAGGTTAGGGAGTATCTTTGATTCCATTTTCTTGAAATCAACCTCATTAATATCTACACCACCTGAAGATATTATGGCTTTGTCTGCACCCATGAGTGAGTGTACGTGTAAAGGAATTCCTTTAATTATATCAACAATCTTATGTCTAATCTCTCTTCTGGTACTGTGGTTTACCTGATCACCATCTATGTTACCAATCTCTAGTATCGCTGGTATTAGAAAGCTAGGGACTAATTTCCTTAGGGCATTTCTTAGCATCATGTTGTTTAACTCCATCATACTATTGTTAAGCTTTGTACGTAGTGTTCCAATATCCGTAGTGGGGAAGAGATCTATTTGCATAGTTACTTCACCTTCTGATATTAATTCTCCAATCTTTTTACTCATATTTAATATCATTGGTCCACTTATTCCAAAGTGGGTGAAGAGTATTCTCCCTTTATTCTGAAACTTCTTAACACCGTCACAGTATACCGATATTTTTATGTCGTCTAGGGTATTTCCCATTATTTTCTTTGGCCATTGGTCACTGAGAGCAATTGGTACAAGTGCAAAGTCGTTTTCAATAATCTTGTGGCCTAAATTGCTAAGCCATTTAAAACCTTCACCGGTTGATCCTGTTTCAGGGTGTGATTTTCCACCTGTAGATACAATACACGAGGTTGATTGTATTATCTCTCCACTAGATAGTGAGATGTTAAATATTCCATCTTTTCTTTCTATCTTCTCCACCTTACTATCTGTCTTCACCTCTACCTTTCCCTCGCTCATGTAGTTTACGAGTACGTCTAGTACCGATTGTGATTTATTAGATAGTGGGAATATCCTCCCATTATTCTCTACCTTTGTCTCCATTCCTCTGCTATGGAAGAATTCTAGGGTGTTTTCTGTATCGAATTGTGAGAAGGTTGTGTGTAGGTACTTACCACCTTTTTTATATATTTCTTCGAGGTTGGTATTAGTATTTGTTACGTTGCATCTTCCTCCGCCAGTTATTAGGAGTTTCTTCCCTACGATATTATTCTTTTCTAATAGTATTACCTTTTTACCTAGTGATGCAGCTCTCCCTGCAGCAATCATTCCTGCAGGACCCCCTCCAATTACTGTTATATCGTACTGAGATTTAGTGATATGGATATGGTGATAT
>CAZUOO010000015.1:19776-23152 GCA_964621555.1 uncultured Candidatus Saccharibacteria bacterium
AGACATTAATTGTTAGCTCTATATTATTGGGCAGAACTACAACATATTATACCAAATTGTGATGTAATACGGTAATTAGGTGTAGAATATAGGATAATATTAAATAATGAGTATAAGAATATGGTGAAAATTGAAAAAGGGAGTTTAACCCTTTCTACAAATCAAAATACTGTCTTTATTCGTTTGATATTTGCATTGATTAATCCTAGTGAGGATATAAATCCTTTTGGAAAGAAGATTTTAGATGAATTTGCATACATTAAGGATCTTCAGACATATAGGGTATTTAAAGAATATGTGAAGGGAGGGAGCATTGGGAAAAATGAATATCCATATATGTTCCTATCCGTTCATTTAAATGATGATCTAACACCTAAACCCCTATCTCCTAATGATGGCTATGGTCCCAATAGGTTGAAACACTATGAAGATACGGTTGCAACCTATTTACAAAATATATGGAGAGAGTCAAAGTTTAAAGAAAGGTATGTTAAGGTTATTGAACCAGAGTATATTAGTATAGTACAAGGGTTAGAGAAAGATATTTCAAGATTTCCAATTGTAGATACATTAGAAGGATACTGGGGTATTAAAGTATGGAAGAAATATGTGATAATTCCTAGCCCTTTTGGAGTCTTTGAAGGCTTCTCTACATCACGAGGTGATACCTTATATTCTATTACCTGCTCTGATCGTGTAAATGGGGTGGTATCCTTCACTCTTAACTACCTACTTTGGAATTCTTTGCATGAGTTTTCACATATGTTCTTTAGAGAGCAACTCTATGGTATTGCAAATCTAAAAGAAGAAAATGATACATTATGTAGTAGTCTGGAGGAGAGGATTCAGAGCGTTGTTCCTGCTTCAATACTTGCTGATTATAGTGATGCCTCACACTATTTAGAAGAGGTGTATATTAGAGCCCTACAGATTCATTTAAATAGTATTGTTTGGAAAGGTATAAAATCTAAGGTTGCTCTAGATACTATGGTCTCGGATGCTATTCGTCGTTTAAAGGAACAGGGTTTTGTATATATTGATACTTTCTATGAGGCAATAACAGAGACCTCAGTCCCTATGGATGCATATATTAAAGGGGTGAAGGCTGTTACTGTTTCTATATAACCTTCTCTCATCCTTTCTCCTAATTATGATACAATCCAAGTATTAAGATTATATCTATTAATATGAAAATATCCCTTACAGAGTTACAAGATCTTGTGCACAAAGCAATACTTAAATATGGATATAATGAAGATGAGGCAAAGGTAATTGGTGATGTATTAATGTATGCACAGTTGAGGGGAAACAATCAGGGGATAGTGAAGTTGATTGGGAATGGGATACCAAAGAATATGGAGGGGAAAATGTACGAGGTTGTAAAAGATACTCCTGTAAGTGCACTTGTGAATGGAAATTACACACACGCAATGGTTGTTATGGATGCAATAGTTGATATTGCAATTGAGAAAGCCGGAAGGAGTGGTATAGCTATTGTTGGGAATAATAATACTGCTGAATCTACTGGTGCACTAGGGTACTATGTGAGCAAGATTGCTAAGGCAGGTTATATTGGCTTAGCTTTCTCTTCTTCACCATTTAAAACTACCGCACCTCATGGTTCAAGTGAGGCTATGTTTTGTACAAATCCATTAGCATATGGTATTCCTTCGGATCATGGGGAAATGGTTTTTGATATGACAACTTCTGCCGTTGCATACTACGGTTTAATTGAGGCTAAAACAGCTGGGAGACAGCTTCCTGATACCTTTGGTTATGATTCTGAGGGTAATGAAACAACTGATCCTGCTTCCATAATGTCTGGTGCTATTAAAACAATGGCAGGGCATAAAGGTTCAGGTCTTGCTATGTTAGTTCAGGTTCTTGCAGGGGCTTTAGTATCAGCAGATTCTTTTGATTCTGATAGTAACAATGCAGGTAATTTGGTTATAGCTATTGATCCAAGTATCTTAAGTGATGGGAAAGATTTTAAGGGTGAGGTGGGGAGTATTGTAAAGAGGGTGAAGGAGGCAAGAAAGCATGTTGGTGTAGATGAAATACTTGTGCCTGGTGAAAGGGGTAATAGATTAACAAGTGATGTTATACAGTCTAATGAGATTGAAGTAGAGGATAATCTACTTAGTGAATTGAAGAAGGTAGTAGGGTGAAGTTACCTGTAGGTATACTTCGCTATCCGTTTTACTGCTAATTTGTGTTGTAAAGTGTACAGGGAGATTTATAAATACTTAACTACTTCCTCAATATCTTCTCCATATCTTTACCATTTGCTAATTCATCTACTAGTTTATCCATGTATCTAATCTTCTGCATTAGCTTATCCTCAATATCTTCAACCCTAACCCCACATATTACTCCCGTTATCTTAGATACATTAGGATTTAGTTTAGGTGCTTCTTTAAAGAATGTTTCAAAGTCACTCTCCTTATCTATCTGTTCTTGTAGTGTTTCCTTATTATATCCAGTTAACCAGTATATTATGGTATCTACATCTTCCTTCCTTCTACCTTTCCTCTCTACTTTCTTAATATATAGTGGGTATACAGTTGAGAAAGGCATTGTAAATATGCGAGTATTATTCATAGTTTAATTATATCAAATAAAAAAGCCCTAAGTATTTTTGTACCTAGGGCTTAGTGCCAGCTTGCTATATGGATTAGAAGTTAACTTCGACTTTGGCTCTTTCAAGAGCTTTTGCGGCGATTACCGATGCTTGGAGCGCACTCTTACGGAGTTCAGGTGGTGTAGCTTCATCAGCAAGAACAGTATTTTCATAACCTGGACGTATCCACTGGAGATTAATATGGTTTCTATAAACACCATCACGATATCTCTCTCCGAGTGTCACTCCAGTTACAAAGTACCCAACACTTTCTAGTGCCTTTCTCGAACCTGTATTAGGTGATATTACGCCACTTGTGATTGTTTTAAGATCCAAGTGATTCACTGCATACCCTGTTCTTGCAATATGACTTGTTGAGGCGATACCCTTTCTCCAGTAGGATTTATCAAAAAGCATAAATCCTGTTGATCCCATGTAGTTGGGGAAGGTAATGCTAAGAGAGGTGATACCTATCAGCGGGCTGTCATCGAGGTATATACCCCAGAGGTATAGGCTTTTGTCTAACCTCGACTTCTCATACCACTCCTCCTCATCCTTAATGGTAGGGGAATTTGCCATAAGTATATACCTAGTGACCTCATGGTCACTAAACATTGTACATACCCTCTCACAGGCTATTTCTTCTGCTTTAAACGGCCTCAGCTGGATAAATCCAGCTTTCCCCTGAATGGACATAGCTTTTCCGAACATGATTTTCTCCTTTTGTTAATGTGCAAGCTGGCTTCAGGCTCTCAC
>CAZUOO010000016.1:0-17806 GCA_964621555.1 uncultured Candidatus Saccharibacteria bacterium
TAAACCTAGATACTCACGAAGGGTGTATATATTACACGGTACCACCTTCATTCTCCGAGAATATTTATATATTCCGGACTCTTATACTTATATCGCTAGCATGCGGTGAGTTCTAGAACATTGGTTATGTTTTCTTCTCACTACTCAGAGGCCTTATACTTTCTTTTCCATGCAACTCTTTCACACTGTTTAGAGCTCACTTAATGCACTTTCAAGAGTATTCCTCTTCAACGTATTGAAATGATTATATCACTAATGGGAAGATGTTAAAACTACTTATCAAATTGTTTTACAGGAATATTGCGATAGTTGACTGTATTCCAATCCCAATCTATTGTCCCACTTAATTGTACATAGCAGAGAAAGAGTATGACTAGGAGGTTGAAAACAATATCGATAATCAAATTTACAAGTTTCCCAATCTTAAAAGCTCCAATCATTAGCTTTATTCCTGCAAGGATTACCAGTATTGGCCAGAATTGGATGAGCAGAAAAAGGAGATCCTTAAAGGAGATATATCCAAGGTTTCCCAAGAGAAATATACTGCCGATGAAGATTAAGAAAACGGCTGTAGATAACCTATCAATTCTATTGCTATTTACTTCCATTCTCTCTCTTTACTAAAACTAAGATACCCAAGGCAATGATGAAAAGAGGCCAGAGCTTTCCTAGATACCAACCGATATTAAAGTAACTTGTAATGCCGAAATTGGAAAGTGTTAGGTATACACCCAATACAACAATCAAAACTCCAAACCATAATTGAACTCGGCTATAGTTACTTGGCTTATCTATGCTATCAACCATTGATTCCACTCTCTGCTCAAATTCTTTTGTATTCTTTTCAACCACCTGCTTACCGCTCTTCCCTTCATCCCCACTTTCAGGCATAACTATCCAAAGGATTATATACACAAGTATTCCAGAACCACCTGAAAGAATGAGTAGTGCAAATACCAACCTAACTATTATTGGATCAATGTCAAAATATTCTGCTAATCCTGCACATACACCAGCTACGATTTGGTCATTGCTAGATCTTAACAGTCCTTTTGGTACAGGAGGATTCACAGTTTTCACTGTAGTGCTTGCCTTAGGTTTCTTTTTTGTTGTCTTTCCTTTCTCCATTCTATAATTTTGATGATATTAAATTTCTATTTCATTATACAACTATTTAAGGGAGGAATTAATATGGTAGTTTGTTTGATTAAAGAGGCTTTTTTAGTTATACTTTCCCATATATATTATCTTTAATGATATGCAAGACCAAGATCTACTATCAAAAATTACATCACTAGCTAAAAGGAGGGGAATCATATTCCCAAACTCTGAAATATACGGTGGTATTGGTGGTTTCTATGACTACGGACCAATTGGAGTTGAGATGAAGAATAATCTGAAGAGAATGTGGTGGAAGTATATGGTGGATGATAGGGAGGATGTTGTAGGGATAGATGGAACCATAATCACACATCCTAAGGTTTGGGAAGCAAGTGGGCATGTAACAGGTTTTGCAGATGAAATGGCTGAGTGTAAGAAATGTCACCAAAGGTTTAGACCTGAGGATATAGATGGTAAATGTCCAAAGTGTGCAGGAACTGATTTTACAGATGCTAAGAAGTACAACATGCTATTTAAAACAGAGGTAGGTGTAATTGAGGGAGATACTACACAGGCATATCTACGTGGAGAAGCATGTCAAACAATATACCTTGATTTTAAGAATGTTGTAGATAGTTCAAGAGTTAAGGTGCCTTTTGGTATAGCACAGATAGGTAAAGCATTTAGAAATGAGGTAACTCCAAATAAGTTTACTTTTAGAACAAGGGAGTTTGAACAGTGGGACCTACAGTTTTTTGTACATCCAACTGAGATGGGCAAATGGTTTGAATATTGGAAGGAGCAGAGAATGGCTTTCTATACAAACCTGTACCGAAAGGCTGAGAATCTAAGATTCTACCAACATCCTAAGGATAAGCTGGTTTTCTATGCGAAGGATGCTTTTGATATTGAATATTTAGCGCCATGGGGTTGGGCAGAGAACGAAGGTATACATTGGAGAGGTGACTATGATTTGACACAGCATAGTAAGTTCTCGGGTAAGGATCTTTCATACCGAGACCCAATTACCAATGAGAAGTATGTTCCTAATATAGTTGAGACATCAGGAGGAGTAGATAGAACATTCCTATATATGCTTTTTGACGCATATGAGGAAGAGACATTAGAGAATGGAGAGGTTAGAACAGTCTTGAAACTACATAAGGATATTGCAGCATATAATGTTGCGGTATTTCCATTGGTAGGGAATAAGGAGGAGATTACGGATAAAGCTAGAGAGGTATATTCTATGCTCAAGAAATCAAATAGAGTTATGTGGGATGATAGAGGGAATATAGGTAAGAGATATAGGTATCAGGATGAGATTGGTACACCTAAGTGCGTTACAGTTGATTACCAGACATTGGAAGATAATACTGTAACCATTAGAGATAGAGATACAATGGAGCAGGTAAGGGTGAAGATTGAAGAGATAGGAAATTACCTATCATAGTATTGAATCAAGGAATTACAATTCTACAGACATCTATTTACTAACCTTTATTAACTTCTCAACTATTGATTCATCTCCCCATTTATCTAGTAGCTTCCTCGCATCGTCAGAAGTTCCTTTCTCTAGAATACCTACAACTGTACTAGAAAGAAGATCAATATCTATAGAAAGCTTAGCAAAATCAATACTCATTGTATTACCCTTGAATGATATTGATTTAGATTTTACGAAGTAGTTGAAAGCCACATGGAACCCTCTAGCATATACCATTATTGAAGGTTCTTTCTTAGCTTTATGACATACGTTTATAGCAAATACTAAGAATGCAACTAGTAGCTCATTATACTGTTCTATTGAGATTAAACCGTTTAATACATGATACTTGGCACTCCTCACACCAAATATATCAGCGTTGAGCTCTCTAATTACATCTATATACTCCCCCAACCTATTTTCCATACCGTTATACTTAACCACACCCTCTGCAATCTCATGCAGTACAATGAGACGGTAGTTGGCCTGTGACATAGCATCCTTAGTACGTTTAGGATCGAATTTGGAGATATTTTTAAGGTACCCCTTTAACTGTGTTTCAAACTTTTTAATTAACGCGTTGTGATATACAACAATCTTAGTTCCATATTTAGCCACCCACTCTGGTTGATTTGGAAGGTTGGTACTAGAAGGCATACTCCCTGCCTGCCTACCTGCAAACATTAACACATCATCAACCCTAATCTTTACCTTTTCCATATTCAATTTAGCTGCAACTGACTTGGAAGGCTTGAGAATACCTAACTTCTGTACAATCCTCATCATTTCAGAGACCTCCATTGTTTCCTGATTTCTAAGGACTCTTAGTGAGTATTGGTAGCTCTTCTTAACACCCATGAAGCTGTCATTATATGATTCTATTGGGCCAACCAATATATCAATGTTTGTATTCTGAGTAGTGAGGAAAGTCTTCATAATTGAATCAAAGTCCCCTTTGTTCAAGTATGTGGCAATCCTAGATAGATACCAAGAAAGTCTTTTCTCTTTAGTAGTTTTGGATGCAAGCACCAAGAGTTCCACCATCCTATCATGCTCTTTCTTATACTCATCTCTAAAGTTAACGGCAATCAATTTCCTATTCTTCTCTCTTTTAACAATTGTATATGGGGAAAGGAGTTTAGAATTTCTCTTAGCAGCAACCATTAGTTCTTCTCTACTAAGGTCGTCAGGGTAGAAGGTTGTTTGCCCTGTGTTACTATCAACCTGCTTCTCCCATACCTTATGTACAACCTCTCCTAATTTCTCAAGAACTTTTAACGTATCTCTTTCACTTTTAGGTAGGTAACTTGAGTCATATGGGAAATTGCTTATTGCTGCCATTCTAAATAGTTAATAATTTAGGTTATTTTCAATACTCTGAATCTTTTCTGAACTGGACCAAGTTGAACATCCAATGTATCACCAATTTTAGCTCCTATGAGGGCCTTACCTACAGGGGATTCATCTGAAATCTTCTTGGATAGTGGATCAGCCTCTACAGAAGAGACGATCATATACTCCTCCTCAAACCCCTCAAAACCCACGAGTACCTTAGAACCAATCTCCACCACAGTATGTTTAGTTAAGTCATCAATCACAGTCGAATTGGATAGTATGGTTTTGATTTCAAAGATTCTCTTCTCTAGATACTCCTTATCATCAAGTACATCAACAAATGGATAATCATCTTCATCGGTAGGTTGGGTACGTATGAAATCTAATCTATCAGCAATTTCACTTCTACCATGAGTCTCGAGATCGAGGAGTTCTTTTTCTAATTCTCTTTTCTTTTCTGACGATATTTTATATTTTTTACCGAATATCATATTGCTAAACTAGTAAAACTTAGCTTAATACCCTAAAGATTCACTCTATCAGCCATCAACAAGTGGATTAAATCACAACTTAGGCTTTTTTACAATATCTGGTCTTCTCTCCTTTGTTATACTTTGTGCCTTATTGTTGCGCCAAATCGCGATTTGGCTATGATTTCCCTTTAACAATACCTCTGGTACTTTCATACCTAAGAACTCCTCTGGTCTAGTATATTGCGGGTACTCAAGCATGTTTTCAGAGAAAGACTCTTGTATTGAGGACTCAGGATTACCTAAAACGTTGGGTAGGAGCCTTAAAATACCATCTATAATTACAAGTGCAGGAAGCTCTCCTCCAGAGAGAACATAGTCCCCTATAGAGATTTCTAAATCCACCTGAGAGTCTAATATACGTTGATCAAAGCCCTCATAGTGACCGCAGATAATTATATAGTGTGAGGTTTTTGTATCCGATAGTTTCTTGAGAACTTTTTGTTTTAAAGGTATACCTTGTGGGGTGGTGGCAATTACAACCGTACCCTCTTCTCTTAGTTGTGTGATTGCATTATGTAGAGGTTCCACCTTCATAACCATCCCTGCTCCACCTCCATATGGTTTATCATCAACCGTCCTATGTTTATCTTTAGTCCATTCCCTAAGGTCGTGAACTTGTATATCAACGGCTCCTTTCTCCTTAGCGATACGGAAAATACCGAATTTAATAAATTCCTCGATCTGCTGTGGAAAGATTGTGATAATGTCTATCTTCATAATAGTATTATACTAGATAGTGGTCAGAATTACACAGTTAATCTTCTTTTTTAAAGCCCTCACTCTGGATTTTCCATAACCTTGAGTATGTACCATTTCCTTTTAGCAATTTAGCGTGTGAGCCTTCTTCAATTACAGTTCCCTTATCTATTACAAATATCCTATCAACGTTCTTAATTGTACTTAGTCGATGAGCTATAATAATGGTTGTAGAGTTTTTACTTAACTCTTTAAATGCCTCTTGTATTGCTCCTTCACTCTCACTATCCAACATGCTTGTAGCTTCATCAAAGATGACAATCTTTGGATTCTTAATTAGGACTCTGGCAATCGCGACCCTCTGCTTTTGACCCCCACTTAATTTCAAGCCTCGCTCTCCTACGTTTGTTTCAAATCCCTCTGGAAGAGTCTGAATAAAGTCATAGATTTGAGCTTCTTTTGCAGCTTCAATGATTTTATCCATATATCTATCAAGGTCTTCTTCATTTGCAGAGAAACCATACCCGATATTGTATTTAAGACTTCTATTAAATAGAACTGGTTCCTGAGGTACAACCCCTATTAGTTCATTAACATTATCTGTACCCAAACTCTTAACGTTTACTCCGTCAATCTTCACCTTACCTTTTTTAACATCAAAGTATCTCAAGATCATTCGAGCAATAGTTGATTTTCCCCCACCAGATGGCCCTACAAAAGCCACGGTTTCACCTGGTTTAATTTTAAAAGAAATTCCATCTAACACTCCAATTCCTTTATTGTATGAAAACTCGACATTATCAAATTCGATTTCCCCTTTTGGTTGAGCAATCGTACGAGGTACTTTAGGTTCCTTTATTGTGGATCTTCTGTCCATAAGTTCGAAGATATCTTCCACAACAGGTAGGTTTTTAAGGATATGCCTTCCTCCGAAGACAAGATGTAAAATTTTCCCTGCGAGTTGAAGAAGATATGTAATAATGACAACAATCTCACCAACTGAAAGTACATTCCGCTGAGAATATATAAAATAACCACCTATTCCAAATATAATTATGCCTCCCAGATGAGATGCGAAATCAAGAATTCGGAATGACATTTGATATTTATCAATTGCCACCATATTTGCATCCACCAACTTTGTTAAATAATGGACTTCTTGTTGCTTTCTTGCAAATATACGAACCGTCTCATAATTTGTAACCCCATCTATAATCGCACTATTTCTCTTATACTCAACCTCTTTTAACTTACCTCTTTCATTGACCCCATGTTTAATTAAGATTACATATATAGGAATTAGCACAATTATTGTAATAGCAGAGTATAGAGCAATCTCTGGAGATATAGTGGATAAGATGATTAATGGAATTACAATTGCAGCCAACTGCTCGAAAGCAAATATTTCAAATTCCCATAGAAACATCATTGGTATTTCTTGAGAGTTCATTATCATTGATACAACTCGACCTGTCTCCTTATTTGTATGATATTTGTAATCCAAAGACATTACTCGCTTATACACAGTATTGAGAATCTCCCCCGTTACATAAGAATATGCTTTTGACTTAAAATAAAGAGCAATTGGTTGAATGAACAACGGAGCTACCAATACCAAACCCATCTCAAATAATGGACGTAGAAGGTCAGAACCAGACTCAATTGCGTTAATAATATCCTTAATCTTAAACACTGCGTAGTTAAGAATCACCACCCAAAAGAGTGTGAATAATAAACCCATTAGGTATACAGGCCAGTGTTTCATTGCCAACTTAACTGTCCTGAAATATAAGGATAAGAACTTTTTCATAGTAATACGCAACTAAATATTATAATCAACGGTATAGCTAACAATTTGCAACTATACTTTACTACCTTTCTTAAATCCACTACTTTGTAGCTTCCATAAGGTTGCATATAGCCCACCTAGTTTAACAAGCCCTTCATGATCTCCTTGCTCTACTAAACAACCCTTATCTATTACAAAGATCTTATCTACATTTTTAATGGTACTTAAGCGATGTGCAATAACTAATGTGGTGGTATCTCTACTCAATTCCTTAAAGGCGAGCTGGATGGCGGCCTCACTCTCACTATCCAACATGCTTGTAGCTTCATCAAAGATAACGATCTTAGGATTTTTAAGTATAACCCTCGCAATTGCAATTCTTTGCTTTTGTCCCCCACTTAACTTGACTCCTCTCTCACCCACCATTGTGTCAAAACCATCTGGCAATGATTGAATAAAGTCGTATATTTGAGCTTTTTTTGTAACCTCAATTATCTCATCCATATGACTATCAAGTTCTTCCTCATTTGGGCTTAGTGCATACCCAATATTATACTTAAGCGTTCTGTTGAATAGGATTGGTTCCTGGGGTACAACCCCTATAAGTTCATTTACATTATCGGTACCCAACATTTTGACATCATGGCCGTCAATGAAGACTCCACCATTTGAAACGTCATAGTATCTTAGTAGCAATCTTACTAGAGTGGTTTTACCTCCACCTGATGGGCCAACAAACGCCACAGTCTCACCCGGTTTAATATCCATGTTAACTTTAGTTATTGCCTCTATGTTCTTATGGTATGAAAAACTTACATCCCTATACTCAACTCGTCCTTTAGGGTGCAATATCTCCTCGGGGGTATCAGGCTCATCAATTGAAGATTTTGAATCCATAAGCTCGTATATATCCTCGATTATAGGGATATTTTTAAATACCTCTCTAGTGGTGAATACAAACGACATAACCTTGTTTGAAATCTGTATAAGGTATGTAACTACTACAACAATAGACCCAGCATCAAGCTCTTTTCTCATATATACTAGGCCTATCGAACCAACGGCAAAAATCAAAATCCCACCTAATCTAGACATAAAATCGATAAACCTAAATGAGTTCTGGTAAGTCCTCACAGCAGCAACATTCTTAGCAACAAGCTTTGTCAGATAGTTAATCTCATCTTTCTTCCTGGCGAATGTCCTAACAGTCTCATAGTTTGTAACGCCATCGATAATTGCACTATTTCTTGAATACTCCGCATCCTTAAGTGCATACCTTGTTTTCATATTATACTTCACTGCCAGAGACTGTAGAGGTGCAATGACTATAAGGGTAGAAACTATTAGGATAGCAATTTCAGGGGAAATGAAAAACATTATCACAATAGGGATAACTAATGAGAAAAGACTCTCCCATACCCAATATTCAAAATTCCAGAAGAAAATCAAAGGAGCAGTATCTGAATTCATAATCTTAGATACAACTTTCCCCGTCTCTTTATTCGTATGGAAAGCGTAATCCAACGACATAACTCGCTTATATAGCTGATTTATTATATCTCCAATAACATTTGCAAAGACATAGGCTTTGGGCATGAATGTTGCGGGTTCTAGGATCAATGGAAGGGAAATTACGATTCCAATAACAATTAGAGGTGTAATAATATCCCCACCTGTTTGAATAGCATTTACAAGATCCTTTAGTCTAAAGATTGCGTAGTTATTGAAGAATAGGAGGAACATTGAAAAGAAAATCCCCGTAAAGTATACCCACTTATATTTTAGAGCGAACTTAACGGTCCGAAAGTATAGTTTCAGTAGTTTTTTCATCAGGTTTACAGTGATATAGTGGTGCCGCTACAGGGAATCGAACCCTGGTTACATGATTGAGAATCATGTGTCCTAACCGTTAGACGATAGCGGCGTACATAAATACATGCGATTTTATCAGAAATTGACAATATTATCTAGAAGGTATATCATTATTTACATCAATATTTCCCCAAAATTATTTTATCAATATTTATTGAAAATACTGTGATGAAAAACGAATATTTAGTAACAAAAGAGGGCTTAGAAAAATTAAAAGATGAATTAAACGAGAGAGAGAATGTAAGGAAACCTCAGATTAAAGAAACTCTAGAACAGATGAGGTCACAAGGAGACTTAAGAGAGAACGATGGATACTCTCTTGCAACTGAAGATTTCAAAGCAAATGAGCAGGAAATTAATAGATTAAAGGATATGATTCAGAATGCAAAGGTTGTTAAGGCAGTTAAGAAGGATCAAATAGAAATTGGAGACGTTGTTACAGTAGAAGACAAGGATGGAAAAGAGACCACTTTTAAACTAGGTGGTATTGGTGAAGGCGATCCTTCTGTAAATGTTATATCTAATGAATCACCATTAGGAAAAGTACTAATAGGAAAGAGACTAGGAGCAAAGGTTAGTATTACAACACCTAGAGGTGTTATAGAATATACAGTTAAGGCTGTTTAATCCATTAAGGGTGTAAGTGTGTACCAGACTCAAATACTGAGTCTAACTTTCTCTTGGATTTAAAAGATGATCCACCTGATACCCAGAATGATATCTCCTTATTACTTGCAAAAAGTGCACACTCCACACTAATAGGTATGTGTAAATTAGGAGTATGATTATCATTAGTACTAGAAATACCAAACATCTTTCTATACCTATCCCATGTAATATCACTAATCAATGTAGCTTTGGGATCCTTCTTTGGATCACCAGTATAAATACCATCAACATCAGATAGTTTATGAACCTTCTTCAATCCTACAACGTCTGCAAAAACAGCAGCATCCATATCTGTACTCCAACCATGTTTAAGGCCACCTGAAATCATTACACCAGTGCCATGCATGAGGAATTCATATGCATCACCTAAAGATTCAGGATTGAAGATCTCCTTATCCCCCAAATATCCCTTTAGAATATAGGCATTGGTTTGAGTTAACTCCATACTCACGGAGTGTACATCGTTTATATCCTTGATGTGCTTTTTGACAGACATTCCAATCTCCCGTGAAAGCTTCCCTCCCCCTACCACAATTACAATCATCTCATACTCCGACCTCTTCCTTTTATACCAATCCTTAATCATATCTAAAACCTCTGTATTCAAGCTCAACCCTTCCTTATATATTAACGAACCCCCCACTTTTATTACAATTCTTTTTTTCATCATAGACTTAGGATTAATATAATAGACATTAGAGTGTACATCAAAGCAGGAATATAGTCCTCTAATTTACGAGATCCTGAGAAACGTACATTCCACAGTGATACTATTAGGTAGTATATTGCAGTTACAATAGCAGGTTGCATATATATGTTCATATTTCGGGTACCCCAAAGTATTATGGCAATTAGAATTGAGGCTACTACTGCCACAATCGTAGATGTTGTCTCCATCTTTCTATATACATACAACATATGTTGAAGAGAGAGAAAGGCGAAGAGAGTAACCAGAGGTACCAAATATATATCCCTAAAACCCACCCTATTTAAGACAGAAAGTAGCAGATAGAAGATTACAATATTACAAAAATCATATACAAATCTAGTCATGGAATCTACGAAATAGACCTTCTCCATTGAAGACCTAATCCGCAACATTAACAAAAAGAAAAGTGATGAAGATACAACTATAACCGTTTGAGCTATATACATATTTTCATTGAAGAAAAGAAACAATGCAATAGAGAACCAAAAAACCACAGGCATAATTATATATGAGAATAATCTAGCCTTAAGATTAACACTCATGTTAGAAACACTCTTCTTAGAGACCTTCTTCATCCCAAACAGCTTAAGAGTAGTTAAGAACCACGAGAAAATCAAGATGAGACCAATTAGTGATGTTCCTAAATATACCAGGGGAGATACTACATACTGCTTAGTTACCAGTAGTTCTAAGGTTAGGAATATGTATGATACATATACAAACTCTCTTTTAAATTGTTTTATTAAGTTGAACATACTAGATTATTGAGCCTCCAAATCCATTTAAAGTACCAACAAGCAAGAGCAACCACCACATAGATAGTGAGAATAGACTCCCCCTTTTCTCCTTTACCATACCCTTTCTCACATACACAGTTATCTCTATTAGCAATAGGATGAAAATAAATATAACGAATACGGTATTTACAGTATCTTTAATATTTACGCTATTAAGAAAACCTCCTAAGACATCCCCCTCACCAGTCTCAAACCTATCCGTAATTTCAAGCTCAAGAGTATTTCCATACTCATCGCTAGCAATTAGTACCACCTTATCTGTAGCACCAATATTATCAACTGTAATTCTATATATCCCCTCTATAAAGGTAGAGGCGTATACCTTAGAGCCAATCACCAAAGTGATATCAGGATTATTTTCTGCAGTTGTTACATCCACTATCCAATCTCCTGATAGTTCATTGATTACAATATCTTCATCCTCAATCCTTGGAGGGGTACTATCCACTTTGAATGTGGCACTATCCTTTACGTCCTTATCTTCATCTGACAAAGTAGCGGTTATTTTATGATCTCCCTCAGCCCAATCAGAATTTCTAGTGAAATCCCAAAGCGTACCGTTTGTAGATAGCTTCCCTACTACTTTCTCCCCATCAAATATCTCTACAGAGTACTCATCCTTATTCACATTTGTAACCTCACCCTTAACAGTAAATGAGGGATCTGTAACCACAGAGTTTTCAGTTGGGTATGTAATTTTAATACTTTTTATGTCTCCCTTTTCTATTGGTTCTTCAACGACGGGTGGGGGTGAAACTGGAATGGCTGGAGTAGTGGCAGAGGTGGTATTACCAAACATCTGCACCACCAACGTTACATTCTCTCCCAAAAGGACTCCATCGAGGGTGGCAATTCCTACCTCTTTATAGTTACCACTAAGGATATTTTCACGATGGGTGGGACTAGCCATCCACGCCTGAACTACACCTTCAGAGCTTTTAAAACCTTTCGCAAGGTTTTCACCAGCATATATATACTGATACCCGGCTCCTTTTATGAATTGCCAAGGGGTTTCCCCATTTGGTCCGAAATGGTCCCAATACTGCTCCTTGAACATATTATTGGCTTTAGCAAGAGCTGCAGAGTTGAGTCGGGAATTTTCAGTTAAGACAGGGAGACCGTATTTCTGCCTCTCTACATTTGTTAATGCAATTACATTGTTCTTACTTATACTACTTGCCTGCGCCTGTGAAATACCGAGAAAACCTCCTAGTGTGTTTACAGAGAGTAATACGAGGGTGTATGCAATTAAGGCTGCATTTCTAAGCAAATATGGCTTATATCCATTCCTATTATTGGGCAAGAACCAGTTCTTCAATCCGAGCAGTGGTTAAGTAATTAAATACATATTAAAATATATAGATAATCTTGGCAATTATATTGTAATGCCTGTATCATTTTAATTATAAATTTGGAGTTAGAGAGATGTTAAAAATACTATATGGGATTGTATTTCTGCTAATAATGAGTACCCCTATACTGGCGAGTACCGATGAGGCGTTGTACAAAGGAAAGATAGAGAGGGTTGAGGTAATAAGTGTCTCAGAGAATACCAACGTTTTGAAGGCACGTATAAGGCTCCTTGATGGAGCTAGAAAGGGCGATATAGTATCTCTCGAGCAAAGTATACTTACAGGTGAAAGTACCGTTGAATATAGCAAAGGGGACAAGGTATTGTTAACTCAATCCAAAGACCTAGATGGAAAAGAAACTTTCTATATTACTGACTTCCATAGAACAGATAGCTTACTCATTCTCTTCGGATTATTTGTATTAGTGACTTTTGTGGTGGCAGGACTTCATGGGTTACGGGCAGTGGTTTCAATGTTTTTCTCCTTTATCATTATATCCAAGATTACCCTACCTTTAATTGTAAATGGTAGTGACCCAGTATTTGTAACTACCATTACAGCAATTATTCTAATTCCTGCAATCTTCTATATTTCTCACGGTTTTACAAAGAAGGCCAATATTGCAATTATTGGAGTACTAATCTCGATAGTTATAACTACATTCCTAACTAGGTTCTTCGTAGATTTCTCCCACATTACCGGCCTTACGGATGATAATACGATCTTCCTACAATTTTTTAATGGTGGTAATTTTGATCTAAAGAGTATTTATATCGCAGGGGTAATTATTAGTTTAAGCGGTATTTTAGATGATGCTACAATTTCACAGGTATCAATTGTAGAGCAGTTGGTTCAGTTGAATAAGAAGATGAAGGGTTATAGTTTGTATCAGAAAGCTATGAGTGTAGGTAAGGATCATATTTCATCAATGGTTAATACCCTTGTATTAGTATATGCAGGTTCTTCCCTCCCCCTCCTCCTTATATTCTTAAACTCCGAATATCCTATTGGTCAACTTGTTAACCTAGAGATTATTACAGAGGAGATTGTACGTACATTGGTAGGTAGTATAGGTTTAATACTTGCTATACCAATAACTACATATATAGCAGCGAGGAATTATACCCAAAATCAAAAAGTGTAGACAAAAAAGGGGCCCTGGAATCCTACAGATATATTATAAATAAATATCTGCAAGAAACAGGGCCCCAGTAATACTTCTCTTATACAGAGAAATACCGGCAGCTATTACTTAACAGCCATCTTAAGAGCTTTTCCAGCTTTGAAAGCAGGAACTTTAGAAGCAGGAAGATTAATCTTAGACAAAGTCTTAGGATTGATTCCTACTCTTGCTGCTCTGGTTCGAACTTCGAACTTACCGAAACCTGTGAGAAGAACAGAGTCCCCCTTCTTAAGAGCTCCAGTAACTGCGTCGAGCATAGCATCTACAGCCATAGTTGCTTGCTTTTTGGTGAGACCTGCTGCTGATGCAACGGACTCTACAACTTGTTGCTTTAACATATGAGTATACCTCCTTTCTTAAAGAGATAGAGAGCTAACTATTATTATATTAACAACCATAGTTATACTTTCTACTCTTAAAATATTGCAATTACAGGGAAATGTCAAGATTGCTTGTAATTATAGGGTTTTATTTATACGTTTGATGCTCTTGGAGGATTTGGGTGAATCAATTTCAATTACCACTGCATCAAATCGAACAGGTCCCTCCTCTTCAATATCGTATCGTGGTGAGTATGGGTACATACTTTGTTGAAATATTATTTCCTTTTTAACCCAGAGAGAGGAGTTTAGAGGTCCCACCATACCAACGTCTGTAATATATGAAGAACCTTGTGGTAAAAGCCTTTCATCAGCAGTTGGGATATGAGTATGGGTTCCCAAAACTCCACTAACACGACCATCTAGGTATAGCCCAAAAGAGACCTTTTCGGAGGTGGATTCAGCATGCATTTCAACAAGAATACCAGCATATTTAGCATGGTCTATTCCCTCTAGAAACTGGTCTATACGCCTAAAAGGTTCTGAAATTGTACGCTCATTCATGAAGCCATGACCTATAACAGTAATTACTAGAAGTTTACCCTTTTTACCTAAATCTATCTCTCCATAACCTTTTCCAGGTAGATCATCGGGGTAGTTAAGACCTCGAATTATTGGGAAATCTCCTCCAAGGAGTTCATGGAAGTCATCCCTTCTCCATATATGATTACCTGCGGTCATGAAATCTACGCCAGCATACATAATCTCATTTACTGTTTCTACTGTAGCCCCCCTACCGTGTGCAGAGTTTTCAATATTTGTTATTACGACATCTATATCCTCTTCCTTCTTTATTTGAGGTATTAGCTCCATCAGAGCTCTTCTACCAGGCTTTCCACATACATCACCTATGAATAATACTTTAATCATTATAATTGCACACTAAATATATTTATTTAACTCTTCTAGAAACTCATCTCTACCCATTTTTATAAGTTCTCGATCGTTTCCAATTCTAGTATCTGTAATTTCTTTACCAAACCACTCAAATGGGAGAAATGAGCTTGCTTCTTCAATCGTTCTGAACTCTACTTCTGCCCTTAACAAACCTTTGTAATCGCCTAAATACTGCTTAATTGTAATATCAGGATCAGAGTTGTACAGATATGAATAACGAGAGATAGAGGCAATTGAGAGCTTCACCAAAGCATCATATTCCCCTCTTGTTATGACAATCTTATAACTTTCTCTAGAGAGAGAGTCTTTTCGAGACTTTCTCTCAAATTCATATACTCCCCCCTTATTTTGTATTCTGATCTCATTACCGCCTTGGTTATAAAGGAAGTGCCTTTCATACTCAACCCTCTCAAGAGTACTTAACTCAATCTCACTACCTTTTATCAACCACTTTCTCTCTATCTCCATATCTTCAATTGTTATCTAGCTATTTCAACTGCTCTTGCTTCTCTAATTACAGAGACTTCAATATTACCTGGGTAGTTCTGAGTCTTCTGAATCTGATCTACAATCTTCTTAGCCATTACCTTGATCTCACTATCATTGGTAGTATTAGGATCAACAATGATTCTTAACTCTCTTCCTGCTCTTACAGCGTATACCTCGTTAATCTTCTGACCACCGATTTCTTTTGCTACGTTCTCGAGAGCTTCGATTCTCTTAATATACTGCTCATAGCTATCTTTTCTTGCTCCTGGTCGTGCTCCTGAGATTGCGTCTGCAATATGAACTATCAATGCCTCTACTGACTGTGGTTCAATATCTAGGTGATGAGCTTCAATTGCATTAACAAGCTTATCGTCCAGACCATACTTTCTAGCTACCTGACCAGATATATGATGGTGAGGAAGGTCTAGTTTATGACTGAGAATCTTTCCCACGTCATGCAGGAGACATGCCTTTTTAACTAAATCTACATCTGCCTTTAACTCTGCCGCCAATGCAGCTCCAATTCTAATAACCTCAATGGTGTGTGACATGAGAGTCTGACCGTAACTGGTTCTATATTTCATCTTACCTATGAGTTTCAACAATCCAATATCTAAACCTGGCCATCCTGCCTCTTCAGCTAATACCTGACCGTTCTTTTTTATTTCCTGTGCAATTTCATTCTTAGCCTTTCTAATTGCCTCTTCAATTGACCCAGGGTGAATTCTTCCATCACCTACCAATTTTGATAGTGCAACTTTAGCAATCTCTCTTCGAAGAGAATCAAAGGATGATAGTCCAATTGTGGTTGGAGAGTCATCAACGATTACATCTACTCCTGTGGCTTTCTCAAACGCACGAATATTTCTTCCTTCCTTACCGATTATTCTTCCCTTAACCTTATCATCCTCAATCTTAACAGAGGTGGTAGTTGTTTCACCTACATAATCTGTTTCAACTTTCTGCATTGCCTCAACTAGAATATGCTTAGCTCTTTCATCTGATATTTCTTCAGCTTTCTTTTCAGCCTTTCGAATTAATTGAGCCTCATAGTCAGCCATATCGGCCTCTACTTCCTGCATTAGCTTCTTCTTAGCTTCCTCCCTAGTTAGGCTAGAGATCTTTTCTAGTTCAGTTTTAAGCTTAGCTCGGGTAGTTTCAACTCCCTTTTGCATATTTTTTAGTTCTTGAGTTCCCTTTTCTAGATCTTCACTCTTCTCATCCAACATCTTAGCTCTTCCATTTAACTTTCTCTCTCTTTCGATTAGGAGTTCTTCCTGATCCATCATTTCCTTCCTAACCTTTCTCATTCTATCTTCTGTTTCTCTTCTAGCTCTATCTACCTCGTCATTTACCTGCGTCATTTTTTCTGCAATCTTCTTATTTGCAGTTTCTAATATAACTTCCTCAGGGATATCTTTAACAGCGACCCACTTATTTACATACTTTATATATGAGTATGTTCCTCCCGCAGCGGCTAATCCTGCGATTAAAGCAATTATAGCTTCCATAGTATTTACTACTAAATTAAACTAGCATGCTGAAGTATTTATTGATATGACGTATGTATATGTGAAGAGTCACCAGGGATTAATTTCCTAGCTTTTCTCCGTGTTTTAGACTTTTATTTGGATCTAATACAAACATATATAATTTCAGATTGTCTCTGTTTATCAAAATTTTTAATACTTAACAGCAAATATAAATATACTACTATATTTATGAGTTAATCATATCATTAATAGGGGGAGAGGGCAATAAATAATCAACCGACTGATATAAAAAGATAGGCATTTCCATCACCCATAAACAAGTACGTAGTTTCATCAGTAGTATCATCTGTGAGTTCAGCCATAACATAATTCCCATCTGCAAAGGGTTGTACTGCACTATGACCACGAGGCGATAGTACACCATCTTTCAAATCAATATAGCTATATTTATCTGCAGATAAAAATCCAGCATCAGAAACAGTACCAACCCTGAATACAGAGTGCCTATCCATACTATGTATCATCTCAATGGCCTTATCAGCAGTAATACATTGCTGAGACTTTTCATTCCATCCTCCAGTCCAACTCTCTTTAAAATGTTGAATCATAGCCCCCACCGCTTCCGGGAATTTATATGGTTCTGCCATACTAAGTAATATAGTTAATTTAAATTAGTAATCATCCTTCTATTACTCGTTAATAAAGACTACAAAATCTCCATTCTTACCCACAATGAGATGCGCATCTCTACCGCTACCTTTACCCAATTGCATATATATATACTCACCGTCATCAAATGGGCTAACAATAGGCTCACCATACAAACACAAATTACTATCCAAAACGGTAATATTAACACTAATTGGGTCAACTAGAGTTCCCCCTTGGGAGTAATTGAACTCAAGACTAGCATCTAGTGACTCTCCTATAATGTTTTTTACACCAATATCATCCGCACGTTGGGTTGAATGGGTAGTCCAATCGGGTCCATATTCCATCATAAATGAGTTTAAAGCTTTTCCAAT
>CAZUOO010000017.1:0-8492 GCA_964621555.1 uncultured Candidatus Saccharibacteria bacterium
TGTGTACAGATTGGATCTGCTGGATTGGTACATGCATCAGTTACAGTTGCCTTCCCTACTATAGTTCCATCTATTTTTACATTTATGTTGTTTACATCAATTCCATCTACGTCATATGCATATCCACAGAATTCTACAGATTGTCCTACGGTTGTAGTTACTCTATCACTCCCTCCTGTTAGACCACCTCCTTCACATATATTACCTCCGGGCTCTCCTGGTTCATCAGGTTCATCTTCATTACATGGATAATATGTACTCCTAAAGCAACCTAACTCTCCTGGAGCAGCAATACCCATTTCATCAATCTGAACCCACCCACAGAAACTGGAACCAACGGACACCGTTGGCCAACTAGCCGATGATGGTACAAACTGACAATTTTCCTGACAACCAGATGATTGACCATCTTGTTGAGTTTGACCTGGACATTTACATACACTAAAGCCCTCATTACCTGTTGTAGGTGATGCACAATTATTAGCCGTAGCAGGTGGAGAGGAAGTTGGACAAGCTTTTGGATCGAATGTAGTACACCTCCAATCAGTCCAACAAGAGTGAACTGAGAAGTCTTCACAAGTACAATTATAGCCACTTAATCCACCACCCGCTGCCCCCTGACATTGAGTAGAGCCTGGTCTACAATTGTAGCCACTTGACCCTGCCGTACAAAAATTATCAGCATTACCACTACTCCCATCACATAAATTATTCCCTTCCTTACATGCTCCATCCCTCCATACACAACCATAACTCTCACCACTTGCTCCCTTCACAGGACCACAACCTCCACAGGCTCCTCGAGTCTCATGACTTCCACAACCATTCTCTCCTGCATCACTATCAATTGGAGAAAGATTTGAAGAACCAACTATACTCCATAATCCAAAACCTAAACCAAAAGAAATAATACAAAGAGTTGCAATCAATACATATATACCTTTCTTTGTCATCCTAACTTGTCCCATAATGTTCGATTATTCTCTAATTAAAGTCATCAATATAGCGTCCATATCAGAAGTATCACTAACATCCTTTAGAATATATTTAAACCCATTCTTTGGATCATATTTAAACCAGTTTGATACTTGATCTTTTCCTTGTTCTGCAACATTCCATGTATCACCTGTAGAATCTACTACTAAATCAGCATATCTCGCAAAGTCATTGTCTTTTTTACCTTCAAGGAATTCGCACTTCTGTGCACCATCCTCTTTCCCATCTTTATCTGCGAGATTACAATATCCTAATGAGAGTTTTTCATCGGTAGTATCTTTTGTGAATACAAGTTCAGATTTTGCAGGGCTAACAACTTTAACAATTGTAACCCCTGGAGTTCCGGAGTTTGTTTCTACAGTCCAAGTTTCAGGGTAGTCGAAGGATATTTTTAAATCAGTGTTAGTATATTTAGTAGTCTTAACAACTGCAGGGATATTATCAGCACTCTTTTTCTTAGCTTCTTGTATGTCCATATACCTTCCTAAGTAGTATCCACCTGCTCCAAAAAGAAGAACCAACATAAATACACCAAACACCACATACCACTTAGTACCAGTATTTTCCATACAAAAATTGGGTTATATAACTTAGACCCTTGATATAGAATATTAGAAGAAGAGAAGTTTGTAAAGATATTAGGAGCCTGTAGTACTAGCGTAGCAATTCCCTCAGATTATTGAATAGAAGGATATCCTTAAACATAATTCCAACCATCAATAATAATAGAAGGATGAAACTGATATTAATAGCATATGCCTCAACTTTTTTATTCCAATACTTACCAAAGAGTTTTTCTAAAACTGTTAACAACACCCTACCCCCATCCAAAGCAGGTATAGGGAGAAGATTCATTATCGCTAGGGTGAAACTAAGATCTGCCGTTAATCCTAGAAGGGTTATAAATCCATACTGTTTGAAAGCTTCCACAATTACATATATCCCTATAGGCCCAGAAATATTATTAGCCACGGTTGAATAATCACCTGTCTGCTTAGCTTCAGAAAATATGTCCCCTAGCCTTTCAGAAATTAACTTCAATAGATTCAAAGAATGACCTGCACCTGAAATCAGTTTATCCTTAGAATAGTCTAGGTACACAATGTAGTTAGAGGGAAGGAGTACCCCCGCCTTTCCTTCATCTGACAGCTTAACCGTATAATCCACACACTCAGTGTCACAAACGTTAAGAGTCACCTCCTGCCCCGCACGACCCGCCACATATTCACGAAACTCGTTAGCATACTCAAGCATCTTTCCATCTATACTCTTAATCACACCCATATTTGGCAGTCCTGCCTCTATTGATGCACCACCCTCAACCAACTCAGTATACTCAACCTCTCCCACCCTCTCTACAACAATCGAACCAACTACAGGTTTAAAGTCTCGGACTGCATCACCCAATTGCCATTTATACCCGGCAGATATAATGAAAGCGTAGTATACAATTAAGGCAAACACCAAGTTCATGAATATACCTGCTAACAGGATTACAATCTGCTTCCACTTACTTATGTTCTTGAAATTGCGACTATCAACCCCCGCTTTTTCGTCTAATAGTTCATCTCCTTCACCAAGAATTTTTACATAACCACCTATGGGGAGGAGGTTTAACCTATACTCAGTCTCTCCAATCTTCTTTCCCCATATCTTTGGCCCCATACCAATTGCAAAAGCCTCTACCTTAACTTTAAAAAACTTTGCAGAAAGGAAATGCCCCAATTCATGAATGGTAATTAAAAATCCAAGAATGAGAAGTACTATTAATATGTTTACAATTACAGGAATCATTATTTCAAGGTATTACGATTATTTAGATTGTCATCAACTCTGTTTCTTTCTTCTCCTTCACTTCCTCTATCTTCTCGTTTGTCTTCTTTACCATTTTCTCAGCTTCTTCCTTAACTCTCTTTCCTTCATCTTCTGAGACACCACTGGAAACCATGGAGTCGACTGTCTTCATAAAGTCCTGACGTACATTTCTTACAGAGATCCTACTCGTTTCAACCTTCTCCTTCATTATCCTCACGAACTCTTTTCTTCGCTCCTCATTTAACTCAGGAACTTTAACTCTAACATACTCACCCTCTCTCATAGCTTGAAAACCTAGGTTAGAGGAGTTGATTGCCTTCTCAATTGTTTCTAGCAATGATTTATCCCATGGTTGAATTAGGAGTGACCTGCTATCAGATACAGATATATTCCCAACAGATTTAAGGTTAGACATTGTCCCATATGCACTTACTTTTACATCCTCAACCAATTCTGGGGTGGCACGACCTGTATGTATCTGTACTAAATCAGCCAGCAAATGTTCTACGCATCTATCTAGATTTAATTGAAACTCATTTAAGTCCATATGTTAAAAAGTCTAAACTTATTGAAAAATTATACCACCTATTGAATGTATTTGCAGAAAAGATTACTTACCCAACTCCCAAATCATTATCCTTCTGATCTGTAGTGGTTCACCTAATTTCTGTATGTTCTCATCTAGTAGTGCACGAATGGTTTTAGACTCATCTTTAAACCATTTCTGTTCTAATAGACAGTGCTCGGCATAGTATTTAGAAAACTTTCCCTCCATAATCTTCTCCCACATAGCTTCTGGCTTACCCTCTTCTTTCAATTCTCTACTAAAGAGATCCTTAAGCTCAGCCACTTTATCGGCAGGAACATTTTCTTTTGAAACATAGGTAGGTTTCATTGCAGCAACCTGAAGTGAAATTTCATGTACGAATGATTTAAATTCCTCATTTCTAGCAACGAAGTCAGTCTTACATGTAACCTCAACGACTGATGCTAGCCTTTTATCCAAACCGTGTACGTAGGAATCAATCATACCTTCAGCTTTCTCAGAAGTATCATTACCAATTGGTTCATTCCAACCTCTTTCATTGATAATTTCCACTGCTTTCTCAAAGTCGTTACCTGCATCTTCTAATGCCAATTTACACAAACCAATCTTAGCTCCTGTTAGGTTACGAAGACGGCTAACCACATCACTCTTTGAATTAATGTAATCAACTGCTTTCTGCATATCTCCACCGCTACTCTCTAACGCCTCTTTACAAAGGGCCATTCCTGCAGAAGTTTTTGCTCTCAGTGCTTTAATATCGTCAAGTGTGTATGACATCGTGTAAATATGTAAAAAGTTAACTAATTACTTAGCTTTGCTAACAACTCTAACTGTTTTGAAAGCTTCGTCCATACTCTTTCCTTCTTTCAAGGCCTTAATTCTTTCTCTTTCCTGTTCTTCCATTGCTCTATTCTTCTCAACTTCGTTAGCAAAATCCTCAGCCATTTTAGCAAGCTTGTTCTCCTCTTCTTTTCTGAGGGTAACGAGTGCCTTAGCTTTGATTCCTTCCTTGATTGCCTCTCCAAAGATATTTACGAATAGTGAGATACTCTTAATTGAGTCATCGTTGGCAGGAATTGGGTATGTAACCACAGATGGATCACTGTTTGTATCGATTAGCGATACAACTGGAATTCCAACATTCATAGCTTCCTTAACGGAGTTCTTTTCCAACTTGCTATCTACAACAATCATCATTGTTGGAAGTTTATCCATGAATTTGATTCCGCTATAGATTTTGTTTAATCGCTCAACGTCTCTTTTCATCATCAACTGCTCTCTCTTTACCAAATCTGTAGCACCTGATGCTAAGGTTGATTCCATTGAAACCAACTTATCAACACTCTTTTTAATTGCTTTGAAGTTTGTGAACAATCCTCCTGGCCATCTTTTATTGATATAGAAAGCACCACTTGCTTCTGCCATTTCTTGTACCAATGATGCTGCCTGTCCCTTTGTACCAACAACTAAAATATTCCCTTTATCTGAAGCTTCTTTAATAGCTTTTAGCGCTTTCTTTAACTGGGTTAATGTGGAGATTAGGTCGATAATATGCACACCATTTCTTTCAACATGGATGTACTGCTTCATCTTTGGGCTCCATGCACTCTTCTTGTGTCCAAAATGCACTCCAGCGCTTAGGAGTTCTTCCAATGAAGGTAATTTGAAATCGATATTTTTTGCGGACTCGTTCATAATTTTGTTCCTTTCCTTAAACCACCTATCTCATAAGGGATTAAATTCCCAGGAAAAGGTATGAGATATGTGAGATATATTAAATAAAATATTACAGTTAGGATAATATCAGAAATGAATAATCTAGACAAGTCTAAATTACTGAGAATATCCCATTTCTTGAACCAACTCTGAGAAATCGTTGATAATGAAATCTGGAACTACACGAATCTGCATATCCTGCCCCATTGGATTACCATCTTCAGGTGGATCAAACATACCCGCCCTTATCCCTACCAACTGAGCCCCTCTAATATCGTTCTTATAGTTATTACCAAGCATAATTGTATCCTTAACGTCTACACCTAACTTAGAAGTGGCTAGTGTAAAAAGAGCTCCAAAGGGCTTTTCAAATATAACTTCCTCAGATGCAAATATCTGGTCTAAATATGGAATTAGTCCTGCATACTGGGCTTTCTTAATACGTAAGCCCAAAGCTCCATCAGAGATGATAGCTAACTTCACCCCAAACTCCCGCAACCTTTTCAAAGTAGTTTTTACATTCTCATATACTTCGATATGGTCTAAAAAGTACTGCCAATACATCTCCTCCACCTCTGGAAGTATTGAAAGATCGTAGGTACCCAGAGCTTCATCGAGCGCCATTCTAAATACCAATATCCTACTATGACGTGTATGAACACTAGGGAAACTTCTCTGAATAATCATCTCTTTATCCATTACCCCGTTAAAAAAGGGTTTCTCTTCTAAACCAAACTTCTTCGTGAGGATTTTTGTAACATGGAGTAGCGCCTTATCGTAAAGCTTATTGCTTTTAATAAGGGTATCGTCGAGATCTAGAAGCAAGGCTTTATATTTCTTTACCTTTGGCATGGGGCAGTATTAAATAGATTATGGGCAATTCTAATACATCTTACACTATATCTCCACCCTACTCCAACCCTCCTGAGTGATAACAAGATGATCTAACAATTGCAAACCCACTATATCACAAGACTCCTTTAAATTTTTAGTGAAGCTAATATCTTCAACGCTTGGAGTGTGATCACCTGAGGGATGATTATGTGCAAGAAGTATATACGCACAATTTAAGGAAAGTGCAGGAATGATTATATCCCTAGGTTTAATAGATATTCTATCCAAACTGCCTATTGCCACGGTCTGTTTTTTCAACAGTTCATACCTAGCATTTAGGAAAAGGCCCACCACATGCTCCTGTTTATACCTGCCAATATACTTAAGAATGTTCCACGCCTCTTTACTGTTATATATCCGACCACCTTTCTCCTTATGCAGACTGTATATCCTAGCACCCAACTCTATACCTGCAAGTATCTGCATCGCCTTCACCTTACCCACACCCTTCACAGAAATCATCTGCTCATATATATCCAACCCCTGTGAAACAGAACCGAGAATTTTACCCTCAACCTGCTTAGCCACCGTTGAAAAGTTATACCCCTTAATCCCTTTAGAGAGCATTATTGCAAGCAATTCCTGATTGCTCAAAGATTCTACACCTCTCATTTGAAATTTCTCTCTTGGTTGCATAGAGAGATTGTACAGAATAGAAATGAAATATTTCTTAAAACTACTCTTTCTTCTTACTCTCCTTCTTTATGTACTTACACTTAGGGTATGCACTGCATCCTGTAAAGGTTTTCCCCCACTTACCTTTCCTCTCGACTAGATTACTACCACAGTCGGGACACTTCTCAAGAAGCTTCAAAGGTACTGCAGTTTTACACTTAGGATAGTCGGTACATGCCCAGTAGTGACCAAACCTTCCGTTCTTTATAATCATATCCTTACCACACTTCTCACACTTACCCTCTCTAACAAACTTACCCTCATCAAGTACAAACTCATCCGCCTGAAGATTCTTCATCCCTTTACACTCAGGGAATTTAGAGCAACTAAGGAATTTTCCAAATCTACCTAGTTTAACAACCATCTCAGAACCACACTCCTCACACTTCTCATCGGACTTCTCTAGTACTACCACGTCCTCTTTTTTCACATCCTTATCTATTCTCTCAATATCTGCTATCAAAGGCTTATACTCCTTATCCATAAACGGCTTATACTTGACCTTTCCTAATGCAATACCGTCAAGACCATCCTCCACTTTTGCCGTATATTTATAGTCAACCATTCTAGTGAAATGACTAACCAAAAAGTTGCTAACTATGGTTCCGATATCGGTAGGCGCTAACTTCTTTTCCACCTTAATTACATAACCTCGATCCATTATAGTACTGATAATGGTTGCGTATGTAGAAGGCCTCCCTACTCCCAATACCTCTAACTGTTTAACAAGGGTAGCTTCTGTATATCGAGACTTAGGAGCTGTGAACTTCTGAACAGGTACCACCTCTTTCTTATCCATTTTATCTCCCTTATCAATCTTGCTAACTTCCTGCACATCTTCTCCCTCTTTCCCATATTTAACGTTCCAAAGTTTCTTAAATCCTTCAAAAGTGCAGTTCTGTGCAGTTACATTAAAAGTATATTTATCTGAGAAACCCTCTGGAGAAGCCTCTATATTATATGTCTCATAGAGTGCAGGAGCCATTTGAGAAGCCAGAGCTCTATTTCTAATTAAGTCATACAATTTCTTCTCCTGTGCTTCAGCATCACTTAATCCCGCCCCACTTTTACTTGCATCCGTAGGTCTAATAGCTTCATGAGCCTCCTGAGCTAATTTACTAGATTTTCTAAAATAGTTTGGAGACTTTGGTAGATACTCACTACCCATACTTCCTGCAATATACTTTCTAAAGTTCTCAATTGCATCTTTACTCAAATTTGTGGAATCTGTTCTCATATAGGTGATATGACCTTTCTGATATAGCCCCTGTGCAAGTGCCATTGTCTTCTTAGCAGAATACCCCAAATGATTGTTTCCAGCCTGTTGTAGCGTAGAGGTTGTAAATGGAGGTGGTGCACTAACCGTTCTATTACCACGTTTTACATCACCTGCTACATAAGTCTTCGTATTGATATCCGATAGAATTTCTTCTATTTGAGCTTTATTATTTGCTTTAAACTTCTTTCCACCAACCTTCCCCAATTTAAATCTCACAACCTTTCCATCCTCCGTTAACAAATCTACATAGATCTCCCAGAACTCCTCAGGCACGAACGTAGTAATTTCAGCTTCACGCTCAACAATTAGCCTTAAAGCTACTGATTGTACACGACCCGCAGAAAGACCATATCTAATCTTCTTCCACAACAATCCAGACACCTTATACCCTACCAACCTATCCAATACTCTTCGAGCAAACTGTGCCTGAACCAGATCCATATCTATCTCTCTAGGAGAATTAACCGCTGCAATTACTGCATTCTTTGTAATCTCATTAAAGGTAATCCTTCGAGGATTCTTCAACTTTAAACCCTGAGAAGCGTGATATGCAATTGCCTCACCTTCACG
>CAZUOO010000017.1:8592-16914 GCA_964621555.1 uncultured Candidatus Saccharibacteria bacterium
TCCATCTTCAGCGCATAATTTGCACTGCTCATACTCCCACTTCTCACATCACCTTTAAACATAACCAACATGTTACACAGGCTAGATATCAATACATTCCTTTCAAGGAAGCACTCTTTACGAATCGTAGCACTAGGAGGGTATAGCGAAATACACAATATGTTTCTCAGAAAGTGGAGAGCAGTTGGACTCCAATTCCATGGGGTGGGAGAAATTACAACGACTTTCCCTCCCCTACTTAACCATAGATCTATCACTAAAGTATCCACCCCTCTGGCCCCACCTGCAATGAGAACTGCATTAGGGACTTTAGAGAAGGTAGAGGCTATAAACATACGAATGGATGTAGAAACGTCACTATCGAGTACTCTAGAGCCTGACACCCCTATCTTTATATACCTCTCATTACAATCCTGGATTGTTTTCAATATCTCAAGATTACCTTTTAGAAAAAGAATTAAAGGTGGGGATTTAAGGGAGAGGAAAGAATGAGGATATAGCTTAGAATTATAGTCAATTATCAAATCCATACCATTTAATATATGATCATTTGCACCCTCCTCCCATATCCCAACGTTCTGACAATACTTAAGTAGTTTGAGATTGTTTAAACAGCCCTTTTGGAGAAGCTCGATCACACTTTGAATATTTATGGTTGGTATTGATTCCACTCATACCATTGTACAGATTGAAAATGAAATACTTCTTAACTACTTCGAAGAGTATTCAACCCACCAATCTATAAATTCACGAGCTACAGTAGCGGCGTTGTAGCTTTCCCCACCGTCCTCAAGCAGAATTACAAATGAATACTTAGGTTTCTCATAGGGGAAGAAACCCGTAACCCACGCGTGTGTATGCTCATAGATACCCTTAGAGTTTAACCTACCGAACTCCGCCGTTCCAGTCTTACCTGCAACTTCAACCTTAGCATCTGTAAGGGGGAATATAACCCTCCTAGGACCGTTTACACTAGCCCACATCCCTTCCCTTACAATATTCAATGCATTTGCAGAGATTATCTTCTCTCCTAGTGGTTCATTATTAAGAATCTTCTCTGTACCCTTTGCATCTACAAGCTTCACTCCTACATGAGGACGATTTAGCGTCCCACCATTTGCAATTGCTCCCACCCAATTAGCCATCTGTATTGGGGTTACAGTGGTAATACCCTGACCAATTACCGAGTTACAAGAATCTCCTTCTGGATACCAGACGGGATCAAGCCAAGGACTGCTACTTGTTGCCAACCTTATCTTATTCTCAGGGGAAGGAAGCAAACCCGCACCCTCTCCTGGAATATCAATATATGTATATTTACCAATACCAAACCTCTCAAGATATGGTACTAACTTATTCATATCCCAGTTACGAATCGTCTCACAAAAGAATATATTTGAGGAAACGGAAAGTGCATCAACAACTGTAAGGGCACCGTATGACTTATCCCTATACTCCTGAAAACGAGCACCATTGGAGAAAGTATATCCAGGTCGACTCACATATACAGTATTCCGATTAATGGCACCGGCATCTAAAGCAGAGGCTGCAATTAAGGTCTTAAAGGTGGAGCCGGGAGGAATCTGAGCGGCGATTGGGCGGTTGTTAAGAGGAGTTCGCTTATCATTAAGCAGTTTATTATATTCCTTCACAGATATTCCGCCTATGAAGCTATTATTGTCAAAGCTAGGATATGAGCCCAGCACTATAACCTCACCTGTATTAACATCCTGCAATATCCCCACTCCTGCGGTTGCGCTATAGTCTTTTACTGCCTTCGCAAGAATCTCATACATCTTATTCTGCGCCTTTCCATCCACACTCAAATATAGACTACTACCAGATACAGGATCCTTTAATGTAACCTCGGAATCGGAAACAATATTTCCATACCCATCTACCTCTCGAGCCCTTTTACCATCAATCCCAAACAACTCTTTATCGTAGATTTTCTCCACCCCGCTCTTACCTATCACGTCATCGAATTCTACATAGGAAAGTTTTTCTAATTCCTCTGCGTATACGTCTCCGGTATATCCAAGTATATGAGAGAGAGAGAGTCCTCCAGGGTAGTGTCGCTGGGAAGCGTCATCCACCACCACACCCTTAATTTTATCCGACTGTGATTTAACTTGAATTGCAGTTTGATTATCAACTCCTCTCGCCAACACAATATATTTAGCCAAAGCTCTCTCTGTGGCATTCATAGCGTCAAGTGTAGAAAACACCCTCTCGGATATGGAAGGCGATTTAAACTTATCCGGAAGGATATCTTCTACTACCGATATCACTTCCCCTACCTCCTCATAGTTAATAACTCCATTTTCTCTAAATTCTCGTACGTCTAGGGTAATGTTAATGGAAGGGATATTCTCAGCTATCTTTTTACCCGTACGATCAAATATAACTCCTCTGTTTGCAGGAATATTTATAATCTCCAACTTATTATTTATAGATCGTTTATACAGTACCGCACCTTGAGCAATTTGAAGATTGAAAAGGGATGTAGTGACCGCAATTAAAACCATAAACACTAGAATAAAGGGGACTACATAGTTCCATCTCGAGATTACTACACTATCGTTATGCTTCTTCTTTACAGACTTAACCACCTCGTCTCGGGCTTCTGTTAGCACCTTGGAATTTACATACTCCTTAAATGAGGCATCCTTCCTACTTTCTCTTTCCAATTTCTTTGAAAGCCTTAGATTCACTATTTGATTCTAATTATTTTATGGTCTCTACTATCCCCAGATATATATCCTCGGATTTTTGAGTAGATTACAATGGTAGCAGACATAATTAAAGATGCAACGAGTGATGAATATACCTCTGTACTTCCTTCGAATACCTTTAATCCATTTCCAGTAGAGATGCCTATGAGCATATTGAAAAAGACAATAAATATGAAGAAGGTGATAAAGCTAAGAATGAGATCAATTAAAGGGGTATCACTTGGAATAAACCTACGAAATAACAGCTCGATAAAATATGCAAGTGAAATGGCTACGAAGGTGGATCCTAATAAGGTATGAAAAGCCACGTCGTTTAGTAAGGTAAGTAGAAAAAGGATAATCATCAACAATCTTTGTGAGCTATACCTATATATAATCAAACCCACAATTGCAATAAAAAAGATGCCTAAAAAACCATATAGGAATGGAGATATCAATGGGACAAGAAGTAGTATTAATACTGCGAAAATAATTGTATTCATTATAGCTTTATAAAGTACCTATTAATATTATTATAATCGACCTCAATTTCCAAACCAGAAACAATTGAAGAGGAAGAAGGATCCTTATTCAAGTCCTTGACCTTACCTAAAAGTAGATACTGCCCTACTTTTTCATCATTGACGATTACCAAATCTCCATCTGCAACCCCTTTATCTGTACTTATATTTTCCAACACCACTCTATCCCCTTTTCCAATGGCAATAGCACTGGATTTAGTTTGGTTTGCCACCATCTTACCTAAACCCCCTAATTTCTTCCCCTCTAAAGAAGTTGGTCGCACAATAGAAACCTTGATAAAACTAGAACGGCTATATGGAAGTTTAACTACTGAACTATGTGCAGTGACATTATCGACTTGCCCAATATAATAGAAACCATACTGAATAATCATATCTTCTTTCACTTCATCCTCCGACCCTTTATCAATATACCCAACCTGATTATCACTACCTACAAACATTCGACTCTCTACAAACCTATCTTCCTTCCCCGATATCTTATCTATCTCCCTAAGGCGGACATTATCCTCGATAATAAATACGAGAGAGTCCAACTCAGACTTCAACTTAATATTCTCCGCCTTAGCCTCCTCATACCCATTCTTTAGTTCAACTATATTTGAAAAAAGTGATAGGTATCCTTGAAATCTACGACCACTTAAGACCTGATCGTTAGAGATTGGACTATATAGATATGAAATAAAAGTTCGTACAGGCTCAAATGTAGAGCTGAAAAGCATCAACACCGCACTGAATATCAGTAGATATACGCCATTTAAACTATTACCACCCTCTGGTTTTTCCATTGATTCCAAGAATTAAATAATCTCATTCCAAGATCTCTGAATTTTCTCAAGAAGTTCAATATGATCTAACATTAACGCAGTTCCTCTAGCCACCGCTGACATAGGATCGTCTACAATATTTACAGGTACGTTCAACTCACTCTGCCACAACTTATCTAATCCACGAATTAAAGCACCACCACCGGCAAGGTTAATCCCAGAAGTTAATAGGTCGGTGAGGAGTTCTGGAGGAGTTTCTTCAATTGCATCTTTAATAGCGTCAGTTATCTGTTCTATAGAGTTTGAGATAGCTTCCCTAACCTCCACGCTAGTAAATTCGATAGATCTAGGTAGTCCAGATATCAAATCTCTTCCTTGAATGACCACAGTCTGTTCCTCTTCAAGAGGTGATGCTGAACCAATTGCAATTTTCACATCCTCTGCAGTCCTCTCCCCTATTAAAATATTATATTTATCTCTAACATAATCAATAATATCTTGATCCATCTCATCCCCTGCAATACGAATCGTTTTATCCACTACAATATCTCCTAGTGAAAGTACTGCAATATCTGAAGTACCCCCACCAATATCAACAATCATACTTCCAGAAGCCTGTTCGACAGGAAGTCCAGCTCCAATAGCTGCCGCCATAGCCTCTTCAACTATAAAGACCTCTCTCGCCCCTGCCGTTTTACACGCATCTATCACCGCCTGCCTCTCTACTTCCGTTACAGAAGAAGGAACTCCCACGATTACCCGTGGTCTTGGAATCTTAAAAGGTTTGGTAACGTAGGTATGTGCTAAACCAATGAAATGATGAATCATAGCCTGAGTAGTATCGAAGTCGGTAATTACACCGTCTCGCAAAGGTCTCACCGCAACCACATTGGCAGGTGTTCTTCCGATCATCTGCCTGGCTTCCTTTCCCACTGCAAGCACTCTATTGCTCTTCTTATCGATGGCTACAACAGAAGGTTCTGATACCACAATTCCCTTTCCACGAAGGTATACCATTGTATTAGCAGTACCCAAATCAATACCAATATCATAGGTAATAAGTTCTAGAAGAGAATTAAAAATCTTCATCAATCACAACAGCATTAAATAACTGTAGCTATTGTAACATTAAAAATGGGATATTTCAGTAGAGAGATTAGGCAGCTGCAACTTCAGGCTGATCTTTTCTCATCCTCTTGTAACACTTCATACAAACATCTGCCCTTACAACCTGTCCATTAACCTCTAAATCAAGCTTTCTAAGGTTAGGTCTGAACACTCTAAGTGTCTTTGGAGCTTTAAATCTCCATTGAATGGAGTGATGATGTTGAATTCGCTTTCCAGCGATTCTTCCTTTTCCACAGATTGCACAGACTTTTGTCATAATATTTATTTGAATAGTAAAATGCTAGGTGATATTATCAAAAACATTGAAATTTTACAAGCGCTTTATACATTCAACTAGTGCATAGGAAGGAAAGTATGTAGAGTTATTTCTAAAAGAAATAGATAAAGACACAATATTATACAAATAATTCTGCCGGCATATTTAGAAAGTAACCTTGTAATTAGATAAAATCTTAGATATCCTCAAGACATGGATACACTAAATTGGATGCTCTTCGCAATCCCATCAATATTAATAGCCTCTACAGTACATGAATATGCACACGCATGGACCGCATATAAACTGGGTGATTCAACAGCAAAAGCTGAAGGTAGGATGACCCTCAACCCGCTCGTCCATATAGACCCAATCGGAGCAATTATGCTCTTTGTTGCGAGAATTGGTTGGAGCAAACCCGTACCTATATATGAGAGAAACTTCAAAAACCCAGTACAAGGCACAGCCATCACAGCTATTGCAGGACCTATTAGCAACCTCATATTGGTAGTAATTACAGCAATAATCTATAACATATTTTTAAAAGAAGCATCTGACACAGTACTATCATTCGTATATGTATTCGTTATCATCAACCTATCCCTTATGACCTTCAATCTAATGCCAATACCACCATTAGATGGACATAAGATTGTACGTGCCCTACTCCCTGACAAGCTACGATACTCTTGGGAAATGACAGAAAAATATGCTATATGGCTAATAATTATCCTCTTCCTACCGCTATCTCCATTACATAGGTACACTTCTACCTTCATATCTTCAATTTTAGACTTCTTTTTGAAGATAATATTCTAGTACTACAACCCTAAAATTATTATTGCCTAGAAAGATTATCTAGGCTATCATTAACCGTCCTGATGGAGTACAAGGGAGTGTTTGGCTCCGTAACCGATGTTTTGGGACTTCAAAATTGCTTAACTCCTTGGAGTTAAGTTGAGAAAACCCACTTTTTTGGAGCAGAGCTCCAAAACCTCTCTTTCCATTAGGACACCTTCACTTTCTCCATCCACTCATCATGCGTATACTCCTGTGCTCTATCCCACAATATATTGAAAATCTGTTTTTGCATTTTAGCCAATTTCACATCCCGAATTTCAACCGCATACACATCTCCCTGATGCCAATTAAATATTGTAACTACATCATTATATATATCCATTTCGATTGATATATCAAGAATTTCAGGATCGATGTACCGAATAATATCGCCATCAAAAGGCAGTGGAGGAATATCGATTGCACTCTGTAAAAACTCCTTTGACCGTAGATCCTTAACAATTAACCCTCTGAGCTGTGCTTCTTGGGACCATTTAATAAAGAACTTCTCCCCCACTATCTCCTGCAACATCCTATACGAATACACACACAAATCACCCTCTGCCTTCAACTCATTCCATAGCACCTGCTTAACCCCCTCTACCCCACGGTAGAACTTAACATTTGTAGGCATACTACTATCCCGCAAATCTCTAATACCACTTAGGAAGCTAGGAAGATTTGAAGCCAGGAAAGAGGATCTAGAAAGGACTTCGTTTGCAAGACGTTCTAATACAGAAGGCTCGCACACCTGTAAATACCTCTTATTATAGTCCAGCCTCTCTACAATCAACCCCTTTTCCACCATACTATCAACCAATCTATACAATCGTGTCCTTTCAATACCTGCATCTCTAGAGAGTTGAAGGATTGTCATCTCCCCTTTATTCAAAAGGGATGTATAGATAGCAACCTCATACTCAGAAAGCCCTAGGGTATTTAAATATTTGGTTACGGTATTAATATCAGACATAGTTGTGCAAATTTTACACAAGTTTATAGAAAAGATAAAGGGAAGGATAATTTACACATGAGAAAAGAGGTAAGAGAGATACTACAAGAGAATATGTACATGACAATTGCCACTATAACTAGGGAAAATACACCCTGGATTACACCTGTATTCTTCGCATATGACAATAACCCAAACCTATACTGGTACTCTCCCAAAGACTCCCTACACTCTAGAAATATAAAGGAGAATGAGGAGGTAGCAATAACCATCTTCAACTCAACCGCAACTGGAAATGATATTAAAGCACTATATATAAAGGCTAAAGCTAAAGAACTAACAACTAGAGATGAAATAAAGGAAGGATTAATCCCATACGCCATGAAAATGGCACAGACCCAACAATTAAATCCCAATAACATCCCTTCTTTTCTAAAAAAGATTCCTGATTTCAAAGGTAAATCTCCACTTAGAATGTATAAGGCAATACCATATGAGATATCCCTTCTAGCAGAAAGTACTATGTATGAAGATCTATATATAGATAGCAGAGATGTTATATAACCCCTTGACACTCCCCCACCCCTAAATGGTACTTTACAAGTCATCTCTCCCCTAACAGGGATGAGAAATTCATAGAGGAGGTGAGGCATGACCCCACCTACAGATTACCAAAAAGACCGGGAAGAAAAAACCCGGCAGATAAAAGAGAGGGATTATACTCCCCCTCCAAAATACTTTGAGGTCAGATTTGCCGATTTAATCGGCAGAATAATTGGAATAGGGGTAGGAGGATATATCCTCCTTTGGTTACAAGCCATCTTCGGCTCGTAACCCCCTTTTCCACCTCAAACTACTGTCCTTGAAAAGGATTTCATATCATCAAGGACAGTAGTAGAAAGCTATAAAGATAGCAATCTAGATTTGACTAACAACTATTGATATAATATCCTTACAAGCATGCCGAAGTAGCTCAGTTGGTCAGAGCAGCTGTTTTGTAAACAGCAGGTCGAGAGTTCGAGTCTCTCCTTCGGCTCCAGTAAGCAGGGGTGGTAGAGCGGTCAAATACATCAGACTGTAAATCTGACGCCTTCGGGCTTCACAGGTTCAAATCCTGTCCCCT